>NZ_JAVSCF010000002.1:0-84087 GCF_031932565.1 Streptomyces sp. B1866 | reverse complement strand
GCCGACGCCGGGTCCGCGGCGGCCGACCCCGACGCCGGCGCCCCGCTTCCGCAGCGGGCACCCGCCGCCGCGGAGTCCGGGCCACGGCCCCGGGTCCCCAACCCGGGCGCACCGCAGGCACCCGCCCCCGCGGGCCCCGGGGCACAGCTCCGGAACGGCCCGTTCGGCCTAGCGCGGACGCCCACCACGGCGGGGTCCGGACCGCGCCCCGGAGGCACCGCCCTCCGCGAGCCCCACGCGCCTGCCGCCGCCGGGCCCGGGGCGGAGCCCCAGGGCACCGCCCCCCGCGAGCCGCAGGCGCCCGCCGTGGCGGGCCCCGGGGCACAGCCCCCGGCCGCCCCCCGCACGCCCCAGACGTCTGCCGGCTCGGGGCCCGGGGCGGAGCCCCGGATCGGGAAGGGGCGGGGAGGGGAGAGACCAGCCGGTCCCACGGCCCACCCCGCGCGCCCCGGCCAGGCCCTCAGAGGCGGAGCCCCTGGAAAAGGGGCGGGACCGGGCGGGACCAGCCCCGCGGGCCCCGGAGAGGCCGGCGGAGCCGGACCGGCGGTGCCCCGGTGAAGGCCCTCGCCCGCCCCGGCCTCGAAGTCGTCATGGTCCACGGCCTGCTCGGCTGGCTGTACTCCGCCGCCGTGGCCGCCGTGCACCCCGACAGCCTGCCCGGCCCGCTCACCTCGCTGCTGCCCGTGCGCCGCGACACCTTCGGCGCGTGCTGCTTCGCCGCCTCCGCCGCCGCCGCGTTCGTCCTGCAAGCGGGCCCCGGCCCGCTCTGGGCGCGCCTCCAACGGCGGCCCGGGCCGGTGGACGCGGCGCTGCGCACGGCCGTGGGGTACGCGCTGCTGGTCTGGGGCTACCTCGTCGTCAACTCGCTGACCCACCCGCGTACCACCGCCCTGCCCCTGACGCACTTCGCGTCCTTCCCCAGCGAGGGCACGGCGGCCGCCTGGAGCTTCGCGGGCTCCGCGGCCGCGCTGCTCGCACTGCGCGCCCGCGCGGGACGGACCGCGCACGCGCAGCCGCCCGCCCGCACCGAACCGGCGGCCCGCGCGGGAGCGTCGGCCCGCACCGAACCGTCGGCCCGCGCGGGAGCGACCGTACGGCCACGAGGAGGTGGCACCCCATGAGCCACGCGGCCCCCCGCCCCGCCCTGACCGCCAGGCTCGCGGGCCTGCGCGGCGACCCGCTGCTGCTGAACTCGTTCTTCCTGATGCTGACGACGGCCTCCGGCGCGGCCGCCGGATTCGTCTTCTGGATCATCGTCGCGCACCTGTTCCCGGCCGCCGCCGTGGGCCGCGCGTCGTCGCTGCTGTCCTGCGTGGCCCTGCTGTCGTACTTCAGCCTCTTCGGGCTCAGCAGCACCCTCGTACGGCAGCTGCCGACCAGCCGCCGGCGCGCCGAGGAGGTCAGCACGGCGCTGATGACGGTGACCGTGTGCACGGTGGTGATCTCGGGCGGGTTCGTGGCGCTGGTGCCGTGGCTGGCGCCGCAGCTCGGTTTCGTGCACGCCACGCCGCTGCACGTCGTCGGCTTCGTGGTGCTGGCCGCGGGCGCGGCCCTGAACCTGCTGACCGACTCGGTGTTCGTCGCCTTCCGCGCGACGAAGACCAACCTGCTGATCAACGGCGGGCTGATGAGCGCGGCCAAGCTGGCGCTGCCCGCCGCGCTGGTCGGCGCCGGCCCGTTCGGCATCTTCCTGGCCAGCGGCGTGGCGTCGGTGGTGGCCGCGGCGGCCAGCGTGGCCGCGATCCGCCGACGGCTGCGCGTGCGGGTACGGCCGCGGTTCTCGTGGCAGGTGCTGCGCGACTCCCTCGCCTACACGCTGACCAGCTACGTCTCCAGCTGCCTGAACCTGCTGCCGCAGATCGTGCTGCCCATCGTGGTGCTCCAGCGGCGCGGCCCGGAGCACGCGGCCACGTACTTCGTCGCCTTCCAGATCGCGAACCTCATCAACTCGGCGTCGTACGCGATCGGCGAGGCCCTGTTCGCCGAGGGCTCGCACGAGCGGTCCTCGCTGGCGGGCCTCGCCCGGCGCTCCGGCGCGGCCATGCTCGCCGTCATGGTGCCGGTCGCCGGGCTCGTGGTGCTGCTCGCCCGGCCCATCCTGGGGCTGTTCGGCGGGGACTACGCGGCGGACGGCACGCGGACGCTGGTGGTGTTCGCGGTGTCCTCGCTGGCCGTCGCGTTCAACACCTGGGTGAGCTTCCTGCTGAAGGTCACCCGCCAGCTGCTGCCCGCGATCGCCTCCAACGTCGTGCTGGTCGCCGTGATCCTGGGCCTGGCGCTGGTGCGGCTGGACAGCGGGCTGCACTGGGCCGCGATCGCCTGGGGCCTGGGCAACCTCGCCTCCGGTCTCGTCGCGGCCTTCGCCCTGCTGCGGTCCAGGCCGGACGGCGCGCCCGCCCCGGCGCCGTCCGTACCCGACCGGTCCATACCCGGCCCGGCCGTGGCCGCCATGGCGCCGCCCGTGCCCGCCACGGCGCCGCCCGTGCCCGCCACGGCACCGGCCGGGCCCGCTCCGGACGTGGGCGCCGCGGCCACACGGGCTCCCGGCGCACGCGCGTGGCGCGCCCCCAGCTGGGCCGTGCCCGATCCGGACGACGCCCCCCTTGGCCCCTCCACGTCCCCCTCCACCCCGAACCCCTCCCCCGAGGCGCCGCCACCGTGAGAATCCTTCAGATCGTCAACATCGGCTTCGAGGCGGGAGGCGCGGAGAAGAGCGTACGGCTCATCGCGAACGGCCTCGGCGCGCGCGGGCACCAGGTCCGGGTCGTGGCCACCGACCTGCTGGCGGAGGGCCAGGAGGTGTTCGCCGACGACCTGGTCCCGGCCATCCGGGGCAACGCGGCGCGGCGGCTCGCGGGCTACTTCTGGTACGGGCGCGCCCACCGGCAGGTCGCCGCCGTGGTGCGCGACTTCGCGCCGCACTGCGTGCACCTGCACACCATCGGCGAGTTCAGCCCCTCGGTGCTGTCGGCGACGGCCGGCTACCCGCGCGTGCTGACCGTTCACGGGCCCGAGGACTGGACGCGGGAGCTGCTGCGGTGGAACCTGCCCAGCGCCGCCGCGGGCGGCCGGCTGTCGGCCGGGGACGCGGCCCGCTACGCCTACCTGCGCCTCCTCCAGCGGCCCGCGTACCTGCCGAGGCTGCGGCGGGTGGACCGGGTGCTGGCGCCCAGCCGGTACTTCGCCGACGCGGTGGCGTGCGACGTGGGCCCGGTGCCGGTGTTCGTGGTGCCCAACGGCGTGCCCGGCAAGGCCGCGGCCCGGCCCGTCGAGGCCCTGGACCACGTGGTGTTCGCCGGGCGCCTGGAGCCGGTCAAGGGCGTCGGCGTGCTGCTGGACGCCTTCCGTACGGTGGCGGCCCGGCACCCGGGCGCGCGGCTGACCGTGGTGGGCGACGGCTCGGACCGTACGCGCCTGGAGGCGGCCGCCGCCGACCTGGTGGCCGAGGGGCGGGTGGACTTCCGCGGCTGGCTGCCCGCCGAGGGGGTGGCCGAGTGCCTGGCCGCCGCCTCGGTGGTGGCCCTGCCGTCGCTGTGGCCGGAGAACTTCCCCACCGTCGCCCTGGAAGCGCTGCGCCTGGGCCGCCCGCTGGTCGCCTCGCGCGTGGGCGGCCTGCCCGAGCTGGTCGGCGAGGACAACGGCGCGCTGGTGCCGGCCGGGGACGCGCCCGCGCTGGCCGACGCGCTCGGCGGCCTGCTCGGCGACCGTACGGCGCTGGAGCGGCGCGGCGCGGAATCGGCGGCCCGCGCGGGACGGTACGGCGTCGACGGGTTCCTCGACGCTCTCGAAGAGCACTACAGAGAGGTCGTCGCTTCGTGAAGATCGTCATCGTCAACGTCTTCGAGCGCCGCAACCGCGGCGACGCCGCCCTGCTGAGCGTGACGATCCAGCAGCTGCGCCAGGTCTTCCCCGGAGCCGAGCTGTGTATCGCGGGCTTCGAGCGGCCGGAGGACAGACCCGAGTTCGACGGCGTGCCCAACCTCGGCTCGATCCGGCGGTACGTCGGCGAGGAGCACGCCGGCCGGGCCGCCCGGATGGCGCGCAAGGCGCTCACCGCCGCCGTCGCCGCCGTGGCGGCCCTGCCTGGCGGCCCGCGCCTGCTGCCCGGCCTGGCCCGGCTGCTGCCGCGGGGCATCGGCCGCGAGCTGGCGGCCGTCGCCGGGGCCGACCTGGTGGTGGGCCCGGCCGGCGGCTACGTCAACGCCCGCGCGGACTTCCCCTCCGACCTCAACATCGCGCTGCTGATGCTGCCGCTGTGGCTGGCGCAGCGCCGCCGGGTGCCGGTCGCGCTGGGTCCGCAGTCGTACGGGCCGTTCCCCCGGCGCGTCCAGCGCGCGATGGTGCGGCGCGTGGTGGGCGCGGCCGACCGGGTGATGACCCGGGAGTCCATCAGCGCGGAGCGGCTGGCCGAGGCCGGTGTCCCGCGCGAGCGCATCGTGCGCAGCGTCGACGCCGCGTTCGCCTTCCGGGCCGAGTCCTCCCGGCGGTGGCGCGAGGAGCTGGGCGTGCCGCGGGACGCCACGCTGGTCCTCATCACCACCAAGGACTCGCTGCCCCCGGACCGGCAGGCGGTGTACGAGGAGTCGATCGTCGCGGCCGTACGGCACATGCTCGCCCGGCCGGGCTGGCACGTCGTGCTCATGCCCCAGGTGACGTGCAGCTTCCAGGCCGACGACGACCGGATCGTCAACGCGCGCGTGGCGGCGGCGGTCGACAGCCCCCGGCTGCACGTGCTGGACGACGACGGCATCGACCACCACGACATCTCCGCGATGTACCCGGAGGCGGACTACATCATCGGCACCCGCTTCCACGCGGTGATCTTCGGGTTCACCGCCGGGGTGCCGTGCGTCGCGATCGAGTACGACCACAAGACGAGCGGCATCATGCGCGACCTGGGCCTTCAGCGGTGGGTCGTGCACATGGCCGACGTGCGCCCGGAGCCCCTGGTGCGCCTGGTGGACGAGCTGGTGGCCGAGTCCGGCGCGTACCGGCGCCACCTGGCGGCCGTGCTGCCCGCGCACGCCGCCCGCGCCACGGAGTTCGCCGGGACGCTGCGGCGGCTGGGCCTGGCGGCGGCGGACGGGCCCGGCGGCGGCCCCCTCGCGAGCCCGGGCCAGGCGGCCTCCGAGCGGCCGGAGCGCCCCGCGCGGCCGGAGCGGCCCGCGCGGGCGGGGGCCGGCTCGTGACCGGGCGGCCCGCGGTCCTGTTCGCCACGCCGTACTTCCCGCCCCACGTCGGCGGCGTGGAGAACTACGTGTGGCACCTGGCGCGGCTGCTGCGCTCCCGGCACGGCTGGCGGGTCGCCGTCGCGACGACCGCCGCGCGGGGCACCCGGCACGGCCGCCAGGACGGCCCCGACGGCATCCCGGTGTACCGCGTCCCCGCGCCGCTGCGCCTGTCGCACACGCCGATCGGGCCGCGCTGGCGCCGCGACCTGCGCGCGGTCCTGGAGCGGGAGCGGGTGGACCTGGTCAACGGGCACGCGCCGGTGCCGGTGTTCGCCGACGCCGCCGCCCGCGCGTGCGGCGAGCTGCCGTTCGTGCTCACCTACCACACCGGCCGGATGCGCAAGGGCGACGTGCCGCGGGACGCGCTGCTGGCGGCCTACGAGCGGACCGTGCTGGCCGGGACCGCGCGCCGCGCCGACGCGCTGGTGTGCTCGTCCGACTACGTCGCCGCCGACCTGCCCGACCTGTTCGCGGGCCGGGCGACGACGATCTCGCCGGGCGCCGACCTCGCGCGGTTCGCCGCGAGCCCGGTGCCCGCCGCCCCGCGCGTGCTCTTCGTCGGTTCGCTGGCGCACGCCACCGCGTACAAGGGCGTGCCCGACCTGCTGCGCGCCGTGGAACTGCTCGCGCGTACGGTCCCGGACGCGCACCTGGAGGTGGTCGGCTCCGGTTCGGCGGCCGGCGAGTACGAGGCGCTGGCCGCCCGGCTCGGCATCGCCCGGCACGTCACGTTCGCCGGGCGGCTGGACGGCGCGGACCTGGCCGCGGCCTACCGGCGCGCGCGGGTGCTCGCGCTGCCGACCCACTACGACAGCTTTCCCAGCGTGCTGGTGGAGGCCATGGCCGCCGGCCGGCCGGTGGTCACCACCCCGGTCGGCGGCATCCCCTCGCTGGTCCGCGACGGCCGCACCGGCCTGCTGGTCACCCCGGGCGACGTGGCGGGCCTCGCGGCGGCGCTCGGCTCGGTCCTGGCGGACGACGCGCTCGCCGCCCGCCTCGGCGCCGCCGGGCGGGGCCTGGTGGCCGAGGAGCTGTCGTGGGAGCGCCAGTCGGACCGTACGGCCGAGGTGTTCGAGCGGGCCCTCGCCGCGCGGCGCGGCGGGCCGCGCACCCGGACCGTCGCCGTCGTCGCGCCCTACTACCCGCCGAAGGTCGGCGGCGTGGAGGGCTACGCCGCGCGCGTGGCGCGCGCGGTCGCCGACGAGCCGGGCCTGCGCGCCGTCGTCCTCACCACCAACACGGCCGGGCGGCGCACCACGCTCGGCACGGACGACGGCGTGCCCGTGGTCCGGCTCGGCACGTGGGCGCGCCTGTCGAACACGCCGCTGAGCCCGCTGTGGCCGCTCCAGGTGCGGCACTGGCTGCGCCGCCTCGACGTCGACCTGGTCAACGCGCACGCGCCCGTCCCGGGCCTGGGCGACGTGGCCGTCGCGGCGGCCGGCCGCCGGCCGGCCGTGCTGACGTACCACTCGGGCTCGATGCGCAAGGGCCGCACCGGCTCCCCGGGCGGTGCCCACCGCGCCGCCGACCTGCTGATCCGCGGGTACGAGCGGTGGGTGCTGCCACGCCTGTTCGCGCGGGCGAGCGCGCTGGTGGCCGTCTCGCCCGCGTCGCTGGCCGCCGGCCGCCCCGGGGCCGTACGGATCACGCCCGGCGTGGACGTCGAGCGGTTCACGCCCGGCGCCCCGGCGTCCACGCGGCCCCGCACGGTCGTGTACGTGGGGCGGCTGGACCGCACCTCGTCCTGGAAGGGCGTCGACGTGCTGCTGCGGGCCTTCGCCGCGCTCGCCGGCGACCTGCCGGACGCGCGGCTGCGGCTGGTGGGCGGCGGGGACGCGGCCGCCGACCACGCCGGCCTGGCCGCCCGCCTCGGGGTCGCCGACCGCGTGGAGCTGTGCGGCGAACTGGCCGGGGAGGCCCTGGTCGACGCGCTGCGCACGGCCGCCGTGCTGGCGCTGCCCTCGCGCTCCGAGGCCGAGTCCTTCGGCATGGCCCTGGTGGAGGCGATGGCCTGCGGCACGCCCGTGGTCGGCTCGCGGGTCGGCGGCATCCCGCACGTGGTGGACGACGGCGTCACCGGTCTGCTGGTCCCGCCCGGCGACCCGGCCGCGCTGGCCGCCGCCTGCCGCCGCCTGCTGACCGACGGCGGCCTGGCCGACCGGCTGGGCGCGGCGGGCCGGGAGCGGGCGGTCGAGCGGTACGCGTGGCCGGGGCTGACGGACCGGTACCTGCGGATGTTCCACGCGCTTCTGCGAACACCGGAATTCAAACCACTGAATTCAGCCGAAGACGGCGGTCAGCCGCCGAGCGCGGCCACCGCGCCGCGCAGCGCGGTGAGGGCGGGCTTGGCGCTGCCGTCGAAGCGGCGCAGGCCGTAGAAGTTCTCGTTGGACGACCGGTCGTCGCTCAGGTCGCGCTCGCAGTACCAGATCAGCGCGTCCACGAGGGCCGTGTCCTCGGCCGTGCGGACCGCGTCCGCCGCGATGGCCGCCTGCCACGCCTCGGTCACGTGCGTGGTCTGCGCGTCGATGGTGGACGGCCGGCCGTCGGACGCGTGCCCGGGACCGCCGGTCGGCGCGCCGTACTCGGTGACCCACACGGGCAGGTCGGGCGTGCCGTACCGGGCCAGCACGCCGCGCAGGCTCACGTCCGTACGGCCGATGCGCTCCCACGCGGTCCCCCACTGCGTGACCGCGCCGGCCAGGTACGGATAGGTGTACGGGTGGTAGCCGACGGCGTCGACCATCCGGTGGCCGTCCCGCGCGGCCACCGCGGCCAGGAAGTCGGTCTGCGCGACGCGGCCGGCGCCGGTGCGGACGGCGGCCAGCCCGCCGAGCACCACGCGCGCCCGCGGGTCCGCCACCCGCAGCGCCCGGGCCGCCGCCGCCAGCAGCGCCGTGTACGCGGCGGGGTCGGGCGCCGGGTGCCAGAAACCGCCGAGGTTGGGCTCGTTCCAGATCTCCCACGTGTGCACGCCGCGGGGCGCGTACCGGTGCGCGGCCGACGCGGCGAAGGCGGCGAACGCGCCGGGGTCGGCGGGCGGGCACTTGTCGCTGCCGCACCCTCCGGGCCGGGCCCACGGCGGCGTGTAGGCCAGGACGGCCAGCACGTTCAGGCCACGGGCGCCGGCCGCGGCCACGACCCGGTCGAACGGCTGCCAGCGGTAGCCGTCCGGCCCGTCCGGCTGCACGTCCCGCCAGGCCAGGTCGGCGCGCACCCACCGGGCGCCGACCATGACGGCGTCGTCCAGCGCGGCGGTGAGGTCCCGGTCGGACATCCACACCAGGCGGTCGCCGTAGGAGATGCCGACGCGCAGCCGCGCGGCCGGCCGGCCGGCCGCGCGCGGGTGGGTGTTGTCACGGGGGTCACCGGTCGGCGTCATGTGGCCAACCAACCACCTGGTCGGCGCGGGGGGCAGGCGGACGCCACGGCGCACTGGGGTGCGGCGGGGTGGGGCGGGTGCGTGGGCGAAGGCCCGGGGGCGCCGTGGTGAGCACGGGCGGCGGACGCACCGGGCGGCGCGCGGCGCGTTCCGCTACGCGGAGCCGTTCGACCGCGTCTGACCGGTTCCGGCCGAGGCCGCCCGGTTCTACGCCCCGCGCGGGCGCGGCCTGGCGCGTACGTGCATGCGCTCGCCCTGCGGGCCGAACAGGCTCAGGATCTCCACCGGCCCCTCCCCCGTGCTGCCGAACCAGTGCGGCAGCCGGGTGTCGAACTCCGCGGCCTCCCCCACCGTCAGCACGATGTCGTTGTCGGCGAGCACCAGCCGCAGCCGCCCGCCGAGCACGTACAGCCACTCGTACCCCTCGTGCGTGCGCGGCTCGGGGGTGCCGCGGGTGGCGGGTATGACCATCTTGTACGCCTGCAACCCGCCGGGCTGCCGGCTCAGCGGCACCACCGTCGAGTCCCCGTGCCGGACGGGCTTCAGCCGTACGCGCGGGTCGCCGACCGGGGGCGCGCCGACCAGCTCGTCCAGGGGCACCTGATGGGCGTGCGCGATCGGCACCAGCAGCTCCAGGCTCGGCTTGCGCCGCCCGGACTCCAGCCGGGACAGGGTGCTGACCGAGATGCCCGTGGCCTGCGACAGGGCCGCGAGCGTGCACTGGCGCTGCCGGCGGATGCGCCGCAGCCGGGGTCCGACGGCGGCGAGCACGTCGTCCGTGCCCGTCACGTCTTCCATGCTCGTATTGCAGACCCGTTTTGCCGAAACGGCAACAAGTTTTGTCGAGCAGTCCGGCCCGGACGCAGGCTCGGCGCGGGAGGTGCCCGCACGCCGGACGCCGACCCGACCGAGGACGAGCTACCGGAGGGTGCGCGATGAACGACTTCGACTGGGCCGCGATGGCCGACCTGCTGGAGCTGGAGGGCGAGGCCCACAGCCCGTACGTACGCCAGGCGCTCGACGAGCTGCGGGACCTGCGCCCCGGGCGGATCCTGGATATCGGCAGCGGCCCCGGGGTCGCGGCCTGCCGGATGGCGGCCGCCTTCCCGGAGGCGGAGGTCACGGCGGTGGACGGGACGCCGGAGCTGCTGGAGCGGGCCGAGGCGCGCGCCGCCCGGCTGGGCGTGCGGCTGCGCACCCGGGTGGCCGCCTTCCCCGAGGGCCTGTCCACCGGCCTGGGCCCGGCCGACCTGGTCTGGTCCGGGCAGGTCGTCCACCACGTCGGCGATCAGCAGGACGCCCTGAACAGGCTGGCCGCGCTGCTGGCGCCCGGCGGCGTGCTGGCCGTCGTGGAGGGCGGCCTGCCGCTCCGCTGGCTGCCGCGCGACCCCGGCCTCGGGCGCCCGGGGCTCCAGGAGCGGCTGGACGCGGCGATGGCGGAGGGGTTCGCCCGGATGCGCGCCGAGCTGCCCGGCTCGGTCGCGGTGGTCGAGGACTGGCCCGGCATGCTGCGGAAGGCGGGCCTGACCGAGCCGCGCAGCCGGACCTTCCTGGTGGACCACCCCGCGCCGCTGGCCGACGGACCGCGCGGGGCGGTGCGCACCACGGTGGAGCGGCTGCGCGACAAGCTGGCGGACCTGCTGGACGCCGACGACCTGGCCACGCTGGACCGGCTGCTGGACCCGGCCGACCCGGCGGGCATCGACCGGCGCCCGGACCTGTTCCTGCTGACGGCCAAGACGGTGCACTTCGGCCGCCGCCGGTAGCCCGGGGGCGCCCCGGCGCGCGTATCGGCCTCAGCCGGGCGTCTCACCGACCGGCGGCTCGCCGACCGCGGCCTGGGCGGCCCGCAGCAGGTGGTCGCCGACCAGGTAGCCGGGGCGCAGGATCTCGGTGCAGGTGGGCCGGTCGACCTGGTCGGTGAGGGCGTAGGCGACGGCCTCATAAAAGGTCGGGTCGAAGGGGTCGCCGACGGCGCCGAACGGCTGGAGCCCCAGCCCCGCGAGCCCGCTCTCCAGCAGCCGTACGACGCGCTCGAACCCGCCGTTGACCTCGCCCTGCTCCCGTGCCCGGCCGATGGCGTCGAGCACGGGCAGCAGGCCGCCGAGCACGTTGGCCACGGCGATCTCGCGGACCGCCACCCGGTCACGGCGCACCCGCCGGCGGTAGGTGTCGTACTCGGCCCGCACGCGCCGCAGCTCCTCGGTGCGCTCGCGCAGCTCCCGGCGCAGCGCATCGGCCCGCTCCCGGTCGGGCCGCCCGGCCGGGAGCCCGGCGGGTCCGGCTGGGCGAGGCGCTGAAAGGGGCTCGACGTCGGAGCGGTGCCGGGGCTCCAGGGCGCCGGAGCCGGGCTGCCGGGCGCCGGGTCCGGACCGCCGGGCGCCGCCGACGACCGACAGCGGGCGGGGGCCGCCGGGCCGGGCGGGACCGTTCGGACGGCTCATCCCGTCTCCCCCCGCCGCTTGTCCTCGTCGACGATCTCGGCGTCCACGACCTCGTCGTCGCCGCCCGCGCCCGTACCGCCGGAGGCCCGCGCGCCGTCCGTACCGCCGGTACCGCCCGCGCCCGGCCCCTGGGCGGCCTGCGCCTGGGCGTACATGGCGGTGCCGACCTTCTGGGCGGCGGCGGTGACCTTGTCGGCGGCCTGGCGCAGCGCGGCGGTGTCCTCGCCCTTGTCGCCGGGCGCCTTCAGGGCCTCCTTCAGCTCGGCCAGCGCGCTGTCGACCTCGCCCCTGACGTCGGCGGGGACCTTGTCGCCGCTGTCGGCCAGCAGCCGCTCGGTCTGGTAGGCGACCTGCTCGGCGCGGTTGCGGGTCTCGGCCGCGTCGCGCCTGCGCCGGTCCTCCTCGGCGTGCTGGTCGGCGTCGCGCATCATACGGTCGATGTCGTCCTTCGGCAGCGCGGAGCCGCCGGTGACGGTCATCTTCTGCTCCCGGCCGGTGCCGAGGTCCTTCGCCGCCACGTGCATGATGCCGTTGGCGTCGATGTCGAAGGTGACCTCGATCTGCGGCACGCCGCGCGGGGCCGGGGGCAGGCCGGTCAGCTCGAACATGCCGAGCTTCTTGTTGTACGCCGCGATGTCCCGCTCGCCCTGGTAGACCTGGATCTGCACGGACGGCTGGTTGTCCTCGGCCGTGGTGAAGATCTCCGAGCGCTTGGTCGGGATGGTCGTGTTCCGCTCGATCAGCCGGGTCATGATGCCGCCCTTGGTCTCGATGCCGAGCGACAGCGGCGTGACGTCCAGCAGCAGCACGTCCTTGACCTCGCCCTTGAGCACCCCGGCCTGGAGCGCGGCGCCGACGGCCACGACCTCGTCCGGGTTCACGCCCTTGTGCGGCTGCCTGCCGGTCAGCTCCCGCACCAGCTCCGTCACCGCGGGCATCCGCGTGGAGCCGCCGACCATGATCACGTGATTGATCTCCGAGACCTCGATCCCCGCGTCCCTGACCGCCCGGCGGAACGGCGCCTTGCACCGCTCCAGCAGGTCGCCGGTGAGCTGCTGGAACTGGGCCCGGGTGAGCTTCTCCTCCAGGTGCAGCGGCCCCTGGTCGGACGCGCTCACGTACGGCAGGTTGATCGTGGTCTCGGTGGCGGAGGACAGCTCGATCTTGGCCTTCTCGGCGGCCTCCCGCAGCCGCTGGGTGGCCATCTTGTCCTGGGACAGGTCGATCCCGTACCCGCCCTTGAACCGCTTGACCAGGTGGTCGACCACCCGCTGGTCCCAGTCGTCGCCGCCCAGGTGAGTGTCGCCGTTGGTGGCCTTGACCTCCACCACCCCTTCGCCGATCTCCAGCAGCGACACGTCGAACGTGCCGCCGCCGAGGTCGAAGACGAGGACGGTCTGGTCGCTCTCCTTGTCCAGGCCGTACGCCAGGGCGGCGGCCGTCGGCTCGTTGATGATCCGCAGCACCTTCAGCCCGGCGATCTCCCCGGCCTCCTTGGTGGCGGTGCGCTGCGCGTCGTTGAAGTACGCGGGCACGGTGACGACGGCCTCGGTGACGTCCTCTCCCAGGTACGCCTCGGCGTCCCGCTTGAGCTTCTGCACCACCCGGGCGGAGATCTCCTGGGCGGTGTACCGCTTGCCGTCCACGTCGCCGCTGTCCGGGAACCGCCACTGCGACTCGCCCACGTGCCGCTTGACCGACCGCGCGGTGCGCTCCACGTTGGTCACGGCCTGCCGCTTGGCGACCTCGCCCACCAGCACCTCGCCGCCCTTGGCGAAGGCGACCACGGACGGCGTGGTGCGGGCGCCCTCGGTGTTGGTGATCACCGTGGGCTCGCCGCCCTCCAGCACGCTGACCACCGAGTTGGTCGTACCGAGGTCGATCCCGACTGCCCGTGTCATGGCTCTCTCCTCACCGTGCTCACTTGGCGGCCCACGCCCGCGGCGGCCCTCCCGCTGCCGGGGAGGACCGGGCCCGGCCGGTCCGTCCGGACGCCTGGCCCGTACGGACACCCGGCCCGTACGGCCGGACACCCGCTCCGTACGAACGGACGCCCGGCCCGTACGGACGAAACCGGCCGCCGGGCCGCCGCTCGCCGCCCGGGGCCCGACCCGCCTTCACCGCTGTCACCTGCGGGTATGGAGCTGAAGCTGCTCTTGAAGCCGTCTCGGCTTCGACCGGAATGCGACCCGGCCCACTGTGAATTTTAGCAATTCCCCCCAAATGCGTCTCTCGCCGGGCAATGCGCCGGGCGCCCCAGCGGCACCGGACCGCGGACCCGACCGACCCGCCCACCCTCGGGGCCCGCCTACCCAGGCCGCGACGAGCCCGGACATCGCCGGCAGCGCTTCCGCGCCCTCGGCAAGACCCCCGCAGGAGGTATCCACGCGGCTTGTGGGGCTACTCGGATTCCGTGTTGGCCGGGGCCGGAGACCTCTGCCTAGCCTCGGCAGTGGATGTGATCACAGGAGGACCTCCGACGCCCGATTCGACCGATCCGACACGGGATTCGCTGTCAGAAGCGCTGTCAAAGGAGTACAGGCATGCCCGAGAACAGCCTGCGGGACAAGATCGCAGTCATCGGAGGGGGTGAGAAGAACCTCGGCGGACTGATCAGCCGCACGTTCGCCGACGCGGGAGCCAAGGTCGTGGTCCACTACCACACCTCGCGGAACGAGGCCGAGCAGACCGTGAAGGCCATCGAAGCGGCCGGCGGGCAGGCGGTCGCCGTTCAGGGCGACCTGACGAGGGTGGCGGACGTGCGGCGGCTGTTCGACACCGCGGTGGACACCTACGGCGGCGCGGACGTCGCGGTGAACACCACCGGAATGGTGCTGCGCAAGCCGATCCTGGAGACCACCGAGGAGGAGTACGACCGCATGTTCGCGATCAACGCGAAGGCGGCGTACTTCTTCATCCAGGAGGCCGGGCGGCGGCTGAACGACCACGGCAGGATCATCAGCCTGGGCACCTCCCTGCTCACGGCCTTCACCGACGGCTACTCCACCTACGCCGGCGGCAAGGCGCCGCTGGAGCACTTCACCCGCGCGGCGGCCAAGGAGTTCGCCGACCGGAACATCTCGGTCAATGTCGTGGCCCCGGGCCCGATGGACACCCCGTTCTTCTACCCCCAGGAGACCCCGGAGCGGGTGGCGTTCCACAGGTCGCAGGCCATGGGCGGCCGACTCACCGAGACCGAGGACATCGTCCCGGTGGTGCGGTTCCTGGCGACCGACGGCGGGTGGTTCACCGGCCAGACCCTGTTCCCCAACGGCGGCTACACCACCCGCTGAGCCGCGGACCGGCGGCAGCAGCCGAAGCCTGTGACGGCGGTGGAACCGACAACGGCGACAATGGCGACGACGGGCGACGCGACGGCAGCGGGGAACGACGGTGGGAAACGAGGACGACGGCCGCATGGCTCCCACGGCCGAGGACCGAAGCGGCACGGCCGCGGGCACCGGCCGGACCGGCCGTCCGCCCGGCGGCGTGGTGCGGCGCGCGATGCGCGGACGCGATCCGCGCGAGGCGCACCGCGCCGCGACACCGCTGGAGCTGCTGTTCGACCTGATGTTCGTGGTCGCGGTCGCGCAGGCCGCCGCCCAACTGCACCACGCCTTGGCCGAAGGGCACCTTGACACGGCGCTGACGGGCTACCCGGCGGTGTTCTTCGCGATCTGGTGGGCGTGGCTCAATTTCGCATGGTTCGCCTCCGCCTACGACACCGACGACGTGCCGTACCGACTGCTCACCCTGGTCCAGATGGCCGGCGTGCTGGTCCTGGCCGCCGGGGTGCGCCCGGCGTTCGAGGACGGCGACTTCGCCGCCGTCGTCGCCGGCTACGTGATCATGCGCGCGGTCATGATCACCCAATGGCTGCGCGCCGCCGCGGGGCACCCCGAGGGCCGTACCGCCGCCCTGCGGTACGCCGCCGGGGTCGCCGCGGTGCAGGCCGGCTGGATCGCGCGGCTGTGGGCCCCGGGCGCCTGGGCCTGGCTCACGTTCCTCGCGCTGGTGTCCGCGGAGCTGGCGGTGCCGGTGTGGGCGGAGTACCGGGGCCGGCCCACCGCCTGGCACGCCGGCCACATCGCCGAACGGTACGGGCTGTTCACCCTCATCGTGCTGGGCGAGGTCATCCTCGCCGCGCTCACGGCCGTCGAGTCGGCCGTCAGCGAGCGCGGCGTGTCCGGCGACCTGGTGATGATCGCCGTCGGCGGGCTGCTGCTGGTCTTCAGCCTGTGGTGGATCTACTTCACCGGCGCGGACCCGGCGCTGACCAGCCTGCGCGCCGCGCTCGCCTGGGGATACGGCCACTACCTGGTGTTCGCCTCGGTGGCCGCCCTGGGAGCGGGGCTGGAGACCGCGCTGGACGTCGCCGAGCACCGCGCCCACCTGTCCACCCGGACGGCGGCGCTGTCCGTGGCCGTACCGGTGGTGCTCGTCCTGCTCACCCTGTACGTACTGCACCGGCTGACCCACACCGGCGCCGTCGGACACCCGCTGCTGGTCATCGCCGGCGCGGCCGTGGTGGCCGCCCTGGCCCTGGCCGCGCCCGCCATCGGCGCGGCCGCGGCGGTCCTGGGCATGGGGCTGACCGTCGCCGCCACCCTGACCGCCAACCTGGTCGCCGTCCACCGCGGCACTCCCCCCGGGGAGGAGGCATGAGACTGGACCTGAACGAGCTCGACCACCTCGTCGCCGTCGCGGAGGAGGGCAACAGGGCGCCGCCGTCGGCCGAGAGGTCGTCGACGACCTCCTCCATCGGGTCGGTCTCGGGCGAGTCCCAGCCGCCGAGGCTGAGGTTGACGACCTTGGCACCCTGGTCGACGGCCCACTGCATGCCGGCCACGACCCAGGACGCGTAGCCCGCCCCCTGGTCGTCGAGCACCTTTCCGGCGACATGGCGCGCGCCGGGGGCGACCCCCTTGTAGGTGCCGTCGGACGCGGCCCCCGTGCCCAGGGCGATGGACGCCACGTGCGGGCCGTGCCCGAAGCGGTCCACGGCGTCGGGATCGGCGGAGAAGTTACGGACGGCGGCCTGCCGCCCGGCCAGGTCGGGGTGCGTGTCGTCCACCCCGGTGTCCAAGGACGGCGATGGTGACGCCGGCGCCGACGGCCGCGGCGGCCGACTCGACGGCCGTACCCGGCCTGGCCCTTCCCGCCCCGTCGGCTCCAGCGAAGGTCGAGGGCGCCTTGCTACCGTCGCCGCGACGGAGACGGACCCGGGTCGCGGCGTTCGCCGGCCGGCCCGGAAGTTCCGCCGAACCGCCCCGGAGGACCGCCATGACGGTGCACGGCCCGGACTCCACCGACCCCGGCGAGACGTTCGACCTGAATTCCGCGGACTTCGTCCGGGACCCCTTCGGCTGCTTCGCGCGGATGCGGGAACGCCCCGGGCTGACGCGGGGCGTCATCCCCGGAGTCGACCCGATGTGGGTCGCGACCCGGTACGAGGACGTCCGGATGGTGATGACCGACGCCCGGTTCCTCATCGACGCCGCGAGCGTGCGGGCCCGGGACGTGGCGCACCGTACGGAACAGACGTGGCAGGCCCGGGGCATGTTCACCGGGTACGAGAAGTACCTGCGGGCCGCGCTGTTCGACGCTGACGGGCCCGACCACCGCAGGCTCCGGGGTCTGGTGAGCCGGGTGTTCTCCGCTCGTGCCGTGGCGCGGCTGCGACCGGCGATCGAGGCGGTCGCCGAGGACCTCCTGGGCCGGCTGCGCTCCCGGGCGCGGGACGGCGTGGTCGACCTGATCCCCCACTTCGCCCGCCCGCTGCCGATCACCGTGATCTGCGAGCTCATCGCGGTGCCGCCGCCGGACCGCGACCGGTGGCAGCACCACAGCAGCGTCCTCACCAGCGGCGTGTGCGGTCCCGAGCTGGGCGAAGCGCTGCGCGGCATGGTCGACGACGCCCACCGGCTGGTCGAGCTGCACCGCGCCGATCCCGGGGAGGACCTGGTCTCGGAGCTGATCACGGCCCAGGACGCCGACGGCGGCCGACTGGACACCACCGAGATGGTCTCGTTGATCGTGAACCTGATCGTCGCCGGACACGTGACCACGGTCAACCTGATCGCCAACGGCACTCTCGCCCTGCTGACCCACCCCGACCAACTCGCCCTGGTGCGCGACGACACCAGCCGGATGCCCGGCACGGTAGAGGAGACGATGCGGTGGTGCGGCCCCGTCCTGCGGGCCCTGCCCCGCTACGCCACCGAAGACGTCACCGTCGGCGGCACCGTGGTGCGCAAGGGGGAATCGGTGATCCCGATCCTGGGCGGAGCCAACCACGACCCGCACGCCTACACCGAGCCGCGGCTGTTCGACATCATGCGGGCGCAGACCGGGCAGGACGCGGGCCACCTCGGCTTCGGCCACGGCGTGCACCGCTGCCTGGGCGCCCATCTGGCCCAGCAGGAGGGCGAAGTGGCCATGGCCGCGCTGCTGCGGCAGTTTCCCGACCTGGCGCTGGCCGTCGCCCCCCAGGACCTGCGACGCGGCACCAACCCGGTCAACTGGCACCTGAAAGAACTCCCCGTCAGGCTGTGAGAGACGTTCCCGAGTTCCCTGAAGCCGCAGGAGTCGCGCGCGCCGTACCGCGAGGGCCGGCCGAGGCGGACGAGGCGCTGGTCGGCGACGCACTCCAGGTACTGCCGCACGGAGCCGGTGTGCGTCCCCGGCAGCCCGTCCCCGCACAGGTCGCGGGCGAACCGCCGCTCCGCCTCGACGGCTTCCTCCCGCATGGCGGTCACCCGCCGCCCCGGCTCCTCGTCCTCCCTGCCGCGCACCGGCGGTCCGTACCGCCGGTGCGCGGCAGGTGCGGCCGGTGTCCGGTCAGGTCTGGCTGTTGAGGAAGCCGATCACGGCGGCGGTCCACCAGCCGATCTGGGAGACGCCCGCCACGGCGGCGCCCAGCAGCAGGAGGCGGGCGGGCGGCCGGCTGCCCGCGAGCGTGGAGATCCGCCGCTGCACGGCGGCGGCGGCCACGCCGTTGAGCGCGATGGCCAGGACCGCGAGGAGTTTGACGCGGGTGAGCGGGGAATCGAGGTCGGGGTGCAGGAAGACGCCGGTGACCAGCAGGCCGACGGTGCCGGCCCACACCGGGCGGTGCAGGGTGTGGGTGAGCGCGAGGACCTCCCGCAGGCTGTGCCTGCCGAGCAGCCACAGCAGGCCGTGGTAGTCGATCACCAGGACGGCGCCGAATCCGACGACCAGCGCGCCGAGGTGACCGAAGAGCGCGGCCGTGTGCAGGGCCGGGTCGGCCTTCAGATGGGTCGCGGCCCAGATCGAGGCCGCCCACAGGACGGCGCAGCCGAGGGCCGCGGCGGCCAGGAGGCTCCAGGCGGGCGGCCGAGGAAGCCGGTCGAGCGATTCGGCGGCAGGGCTGCCGGCGGTGCCGTGACTGTCGGCGCTCAGCGGTACGGGCATGGCGAAATCACCACTCTCCTCCGGGGAAATCCGCCCCGGGTGTCGGCGAGGTCGCGACGGCGTGAGTCTCCTGGCTCCTGGATCGAGGCTTCTTCCGGGCCTTCCCACCTGTGGGGCAGTGGCCCTTGCTCGGAAGTCGCTCCCCAGTCACAGTGGCGGGACCGCGCCGGATTCACACCGGCTTCCTCGGCCGCCATCGCGTTGGGCGCGGCCATCCTGCCATTCCACGCATATCCAATGGAACGCCCCATCCTGCGTTGGCAGCGTCCTGTGAAGGCAGGCCGCGTCCCGCGCCCCACGAGCCGCTTTCCCGCAGGTTCGTGCCAGCCGGGTTTGGTCCCTGAGACCGACTGCCTGGCCGAGGGCGCGACAGGGGCCGCATGACCGCTCCGCACCGCGCCAGGCCCGCCCCGCACGTCGCGTTCGCTGCCATGGGGACGTCACTGACGGCAGCGCTCCAGGCCGGGAGGCGGCCCTCGTGCCCGGCCGGCCCCGGCAATCAGGCGGCTGCGCCGATCCGGCGCGCGGTAAAGTCGGCCAGGGATTTCCTCGCCACGAGAGCACGATCGATTCGCGGAGGTCGGACGGTGACGGCAGCAGGACCGCCCCCGGCGCCCAAGCCCACCCCGCCCCGCCCCGCCCGCCGAAGCAGTGGTTCCAGGAGCGCCCCTCCCCGTACCCGCACGAGCAGGACGCCCTCGACCACATCCGCCGGCTCATGCCGCCGGCCGAGCCCTACCGGGCCTGGGCGACCTTCTCCTTCACCGCCCAGTCGGGGCGGATCAACGAGTGCGACCTGCTGATCGCCGTGCCCGCGGGCCTGTACCTCGTGGAGATCAAGGGTCATCCCGGCCGGCTGCTGAACACCGGGTCGACGTGGAACTTCCACGGCGCCGACCGCATGCGGACCATCGGGAACCCCCTGCACCTCACCGACCTGAAGTCCAAGGAGCTGAAAAGCCAGCTCCAGTGGGCCGCCCGCAAGCAGGGTGTCAACGCGCGCGCCCTGCCGCGCGTCGAGCCCGCCGTCTTCCTCTCCGCCCCGGATCTGGACAGCCACCTGGACGAGGTCCAGCGGATCCGGGTGTACGGCCGCGACGAGGGCACCAGCGGGCTTCCGCGGATCTGGCAGGACTTCCTCGGCCTTCCCCCCGACCGGCCCGAGCGGCGCATCACCCCCGAGTTCTCCCGCGGTGGGCCAGGACGTGGTCGGTGTGGTCCATCGCGGCGAGCAGGGTGATGTGCCCGGTGATGCGGGTGCGTGAGCCGCGCAGGGCTTTGCCGTCGACGGCGATCGCCCGCAGTCCGGGACCGGCCGGGGCTGCGCGGGCGGTGAGGAAGGCGCCGATCTCCCGGTCCAGGGCGTCACCGTCGAGCTGGACGAGCAGACGGCGCAGGGTGTGGGGGTGCGGGACTGACACGGTGCCGGAGAGCGGGTCGGTGGGGAAGCCGAGAGCCCGGCAGGCCCACGCAGGGACGTCGCCGATCCATTCCGTGATCGCGCTGAGCGAGCGGGCGCCGGCCAGGACACTCGCCGCGGCCGCGGCGACCAGGGCGGACAGCCGGTAGCGGCGGCCACGGACGCCTCGTGGGCCGGGCACCAGATCCAGGAAGTCAGATAGTGCGAGCGCATCCGCCAGCGGGACCGGCGCGGCAGTCCGGCCCAGTTGGGCCAGCACGGTGAGCATGGGAGAAGAGAATCAGTCATCTTCCCTTCCCCTTGAAAAGAATCAGCCGACGGTCCTCCGGTGGACGGCGCAACCGTCCGGCCGCGGGAAGAAGTCGCGCACATTTTTTCCCGCGCGAGGATGGTGTCGGCTTTTCCGTAAAATCGAGCAGTGCGCGGCCGACCCTCTCCCATGATTTGCCACGACAATGCACCCGCGCCCCCCAGCAGGCATTCTCAACGCGCCACCTGACCAGGTACTACAGCGCCTGCTACGTATCTGTGGCGAGAGTAAATCAGAAAGGCCAAGGCAGTCAATAGGTTCGGTAACCCCGCAGTGCCCCCGACTTCACCCGCCATAATTCGCCGATCCGCATGCGATCTTTCACGGCGGTCGTCGGCGAAGTCGGCGGACCATTCCGGTTGTGCGGTGCGTGGTGGATAACCGGGGGCGCGACCCGCCGGTCCGGTACGACCGCGCGGCCCGCGCCCCTTCCCCTTCAGGACGGGTTCAGCTTGATGGCGAAGGTGTTGAAGATGGACCACACGTCGACCCAGCCGAGTCCGGTGGAGCATCCGGAGGCGTCGCAGCCGTAGCCGACGCTGACGATGCCGTTGAGTTCCCGGCTGTTGGGGTCGTTGATGAAGATCACCGGGCCGCCGCTGTCGCCGCCCCGGCCGACGATTCCGCCGTTGTTGGGGACGCCGTAGCTGCCCCACACGGTGGTGCCGTTGACGTTCCAGCTGGCGTTGCCCGCGTACACCGTGCGGATGTTGCAGACGACCTTGGAGTTGTAGCCGAGCTGGCAGGTGAAGTCGTTGACCGCGACGTTGCGGACGCCGTTGAGATAGCGGGTGTAGCCCGCGGCGTCGGTGCCGTCCCAGGTGTAGCGGAAGGTGGGCGTCTCGATGAAGACCGAGTCGATCGCGGGCAGGTCGTACTTCACCTGGCCGATGTAGTTGCCGCCGGCCGTGTAGACGTAGTCGTTGACGTTGTAGCAGTGACCGGCCGTGACGAGCCACTGGCGGCCGTCCCAGGTGCTGACGGCTGGAATGCCGCTGGTGCAGTAGGACTGCGTGCCCGACGCCGGTCCGAGGGCCGCCGCCGCGTAGAACGGCGAGGTGTCGTTCCAGCGGCTCAGGGGGCGCGACGCCGCCCCCTGGGTGATGCGGACCGGGGTGCCGCCGGCGGCGGACCGTTCGGCGGCGACCGCGGGCGCCGCCAGGTACGCCTTCGCCGCCGCCGGGTCATTGACGGCCAGTTCGATCGTGCCGCCGTCGACCGACGTGCCCGCCAGTTCCACCTGGAAGGGCAGCGCGGGGTCGGCGAGGAGCGCGTCGATCTCCTTCTTGAGCCGCTGGCGGGACTTCTTGCTCTGGCGGACGGTGACGAGTGCGGTGTCCGCCTTGGGGTTGGCGCGCCGCACCGCGGCCAGGAAGGTCCCGGCCTGGACCACGTCGGTCAGGTAGACGTTGACGGAGCGGTAGTCGGAGGCCATCTCGACCTGCGTGTAGATGTCAGCGCGGGCCCCCTGGCCCACCTGGGCTACGGCGTCGGCCACCACTCTCAGCGGCGCCAGCACCTCGCCCTGCCGCGCGGGTGACATCGCGGCGACTTCGGCGGCGGACAGCGGTCTCGGCGTGTCCGCACCGGCGGACGCCGCCATCAGCGGCAGCACGGCGAGGACCGCGACGACGGCGAGGATACGGCGGATCACGTGCTTCATGAGCCCCCCCAACGGCCCCGCCTGTGCGGAGCCTGTGTGTCGACACGGGGGACGGTAGTTGGGTACATGGCAAGTAAATAGCCTCTATCCGGACAGCTTTGGCGACTCACCGTAATCATGTGAGCGGGCGTGCCGACCGCGCCGGACAACGTCAGTCACCACCGGCGCGGCGGCGTCCGAGAAGGCCGAACAGGCGGGACGGCAGCCTTTTCTCGACCTTGGTTACTGAGGTTGAACTCGTGATGTCGTGGGGTGGTGGGGCTTGCTGTTCCTGCGGTATGCCGGTGGTGTGCGGTATCCACAGGGTGGCGGCCTGACCGCTGAACGGCAGCGTGTCCGGGAAGAGTTACGGCTTCAGGCGGCCGGTCGGTTCGAGCGGGGTGAGCCGAACGCATTGAGCTTCTTCAGCGTTGCCGCTCCAGGGTGAGGATGGCTTTGGCGATTGACGTCATGCGGTTCGGGCTGCATCGGGATCTGCGGAAGATTCGCCAGGACTTCAGACGGGCGACGCCGCGTTCGACCGGTGCCCGTGCTGCGGCCGGGGCCCGGTTGGCGGTCTTCTCGGTGGGGGTGAGTTCCTGCGGGGGCCTGCGCTTGATGCCCGTGGTCAGCCAGGGGCCGCCGCCCTGGTAGGCGAGATCGGCCAGGATGGGGACGCCGTGACGCTCGCAGAGGCGGATGATGCGGTGGGTGCGGGCGGCGGTGAGGTCGTGAGCCCGGCCCGGCAACGCGGGCGGGAGCCACAGCAGCCGGCCTGCGGGGTCGGTGACCACCTGCACGTTCACGCCGTGCCGGCGGTGCTTGTGGGAGTAGTCCGCGCGTGAGTCGCCGACCCGGTCGCACTCGGCGGGGGTGCCGTCCAGCAGGACGAAGTCGGGATCGGCCTCGCGCAGGACCTTCAGCAGGCCCGGTGCTCGTTCGGCGAGCAGGCCGATGACCGCGGTGGTGTAGGCGTGGGCGGTGGACTCGCTGATCCCGAACCCGGCAGCGATCTTCGCCAGGGTGGTGTGTTCGCGCAGGTACACCAGTGCCGCTGTCGCGCGCTGAGACGGGCGGAGCTTGCAGCGCCGGTCACCCTCACGGGTGACGATGAGCATGGTGACCCACTCGACCAGGGCGTGAGGCAGGTCGAGTGCGGCAGGATAGGGAACCAACGAGGCTCCTGCGCCGGTGGGATGAGACTTCGAACACCTCCCTCAACGGCACGGGAGCCTCGTCCGTTGCGGGCACCGACGCCATCACCCGATCAGTGGCCGTGCTGAAAAAGCTCAGTACGTACCCCCAGCAGAGTCTGGCCGCACCCGTGCAGTCCTTCCGCACGAATGGCCACACCTCGGCCGCACATCATCCCGGGGAGCCTCACCGTAGAGCCGCAGCAGGGGACAGGGAAGCAAAAGGCCCAGGTCAGAGGTTGTCCTGTCCTGGGCCTTGCGAGAGCCTCCTGTCGGAATCGAACCGACGACCTACGCATTACGAGACCGAGAGCGATCGTGCCGGTTCGTCGGCGCGTCCGAGGATCTGTTTCTCGCGCGGCGGAAGACGGGCGGCGGGGGCCAGGTCGCGGTGCAGGTCTGGCGCAGGTTGCTGCGCGGGTGCTGATCAGCGGCTGGGGGAGCCGGCGCTCGGCGGCGTGGTCGGCCACGGCCAGGTGAACGGGGTTGTGGGGCCGCGCAGGCGATGGTGTCGGCGGCGGTTACCTCCAGGTAGTGCCCGTCGGGCCGGGTACCGTGCACGACGGCACGGTCCACCAGGTTGATCAGCGGGTCGGCGGCGAAGCAGTGACCGGTGCGGCCGATGTTCTCCAGAAACAACTGGTCCTGCGTGAAACCGGCCTGTCGCTCCTTCAGGACGATGACCGGACGGAACAGGTTGGGGTGCAGCACCCCGTCCACGTCACCCGCCTTCATGCCGGCGGTGCCCAGGATGCGCTCGTTCACGATCCGGGCAAGGTCGGCGCTGATCTCGTGGGACCAGTCCAGTGCGTCCGGGTCCTGCGCGGACGCGCCACCGACGATCTCGTACGTGTCCGGGCCGAGCGGCTCGTCGCTCACGAGGCAGCTCGCCGCGCCGTCGCTGAACAACGCGAAGCTCTCCATGCGAACGGACTCGTCGGTGACCCGGTCAGTTGTGACGACGAGCACCCGGCGGTGGTGCCCGGCGGCGACGAGCGCCTGTGCGGTGCGGATGCCGACCAGCAGGTTGGTGCAGCGGTTGAGTGTGATGCCGGTGAACGCCGCGCCGCCGACGCCGAGTCCGCGGAGGACCCGCTCCACGAATCTGCCGTGCGTGACGGGACCTCCGGGGAACCGTGTCGAGCACAGGATCAGCCCGTCCACGGACTCCGGTTCGGCACCGCAGCCACGCAGAGTGGCGGCGCTGCTCTCCACGGCGAGGGTTTCCACGTCCTTCGCGGTGCGGCGGACCCGCCCCCAGCCCCACAGGGACGCCTTGACCGGCATGTCGAACGTCCGGGCACGTTCGATGAGCCCGGTGACGGTGGTGTGGTCGGCGTCCTGCTCACCGAGGACATAGGCGGGACCGCACAAGTGAATGGTGCCGGTGGTCGAACGGTCGGTGGAGGTCGTGGGGGGTACCCGGGCGGCGGACGGTGTGAGAGGCGACGGCGACACGGCGCGGGTTACTCTCCGGAGTCGAGAATCCTGTTGAGGTCGGTATAGGGCAGCGCCTCCGACGCGAACGTGAAAGTGCCGTGATCTCGGATCTCCTGGGCAGCGCGCACGAGTGCGCCGAACGCGGCACGGGACATCGCCGAGCCGACGCTGATGCGGCGCACACCCAGCTTTCCGAGTTCCGCTACGGACAGTCGCAGGGCGCCGCCCACGAGGACGTTGACCGGGCGGCCGACCGACGCGCACACGGCACGCACGGACTCCGCGTCGGGCAGCGCCGGCGCGTAGAGGACATCGGCGCCGGCCTCCTCGTACGCCTGGAGGCGGCGGATGGTGTCGGACAGGTCGGGCCGGCCCTGGAAAAAGTTCTCGGCGCGCGCGGTCACGGTGAAGGGGAAGTCCAGTTCGTGGGCAGCGGCGACGGCGGCGGCGACCCGCTCAGCGGCCTCCTCCAGCCGGCGGATGGGGTCGTCGGCCCGTCCGGTGGAGTCCTCGACCGAGCCGCCGACCAGGCCCGCGCGGGCCGCGAGCCGGATAGTCTCGGCCACCTGATCGGGCGTGTCGCCGAATCCGCCCTCCAGGTCGGCGGAGACGGGCAGATGCGTTGCGGCGGCGATCGCCGCCGCGTTGCCCAGGATCTCCTCGCGGTTGGCATGACCGTCCGGCCTGCCGAGGCTGTGGGCGAACCCGGCGCCGGTGGTGGCGAGTGCGGCGAAGCCAAGCCCGGTGAGCACGCGGGCGGTCCCCGCGTCCCAGGGGTTGGCGACGACGAACGGGCGGTCGGTGGCGTGCAGTTCGCGGAACTCCTCCGCCTTGCGGCGCTGGTCGGCGGTGGTGTCGGTCATGGTGCTTCCCCTCTTCTTCGTGTGACGGTGGCCCGGCCGGCTCAGATGAACTCGATGTGGTCGGCCGTGTCCGTTCTGTCGTCACACACCACACCGACGAGTGATCCGAGAAGCCCCGTAACGGTGCCCGGATCGTCCTCGAAGTAGAAGTGGCCGCCCTCGAACCAGCACTGGTCGAGCCCGCCGGCACAGTCTCGCGTCCAGGGCTCCAAGCCGGCCTCCTTGACGTGCGGGTCGTCGACACCGTTGACGAGTGTGACCGGCACGGTCAGAGGTGCGTTTGCAACGTACTCGTACCCCGCGACCAAGCGGAAGTCGGCGCGCAGGTTCGGCAACAGCAGATCGGCCAGGGCCTCATCGGCGACCACCTCGGGCGGCAGGCCGCCGAAGAAGCCGACGGCTTCCGTGAATGCCTTGCCCTCCAGCCGCGCGGTCTCGACCACGCGCCGGGTCGGCAGCAGCGAGGGCGCGGAGCACCCGGAAGCGACCAGGCGACGCAGCCCCGGAACACCGCGCAGCCGGCGGGCCGCCTCGAACGCCACGAGGGCGCCGAAGCTGTGCCCGAAAAGCAAGAACGGTCCTTCTGCCCCGGCGATGGCCTCCGCCGCCCTGTCGGCCAGCTCGGCGACGGAGGCCACGGCCGGCTCGCGGAAGCGGTGCGCTCGGCTCGGAGGACAGACGGCGACGATCTGAGCACCGGCGCCGATGTCCTGCTGCCAGCTCAGGAAGGAACGCGGGTTTCCGCCGGCGTGCGGGAAACAATAGACGCGGACGGGCGGTTCGCTGTTCCCACCAGTGGCGACGTCCGGCCCGGCGGAGGCGGTGATGAACCAAGGAGAGTCGGTCACGGAGTTTCCATCACCCTTCAACATCACCCTGTACGGATCAGGAGACGATGGACGGTTTGGCCGCGTTCCAACCCACGTCGGCCATAACGGTCCCAGCGGCTTCGGGAACAGTGCGGTCGGAGGCATGGGCAAGACCGGCGGCGACCCGTCCGACCCCTGCGGGGCCGGCCGCCATACGGATACGGAAAGCGACAGCGAACGACGCTCCGTTTGCACGAGATTCAGCAACGCTCTTCTTCATGGGCACCCGCACTCTTCCGAGAAGGAAACAGGAGTAAACGGAGGGAATAATTCCAGATTTCAGCAAACCGATCCGGTGGAGCGATCGAGAGCTGCCGGACTTCCGGATGCCGCTCGCCACTCAGCGATTGACCCCGAAGACCGCCTGACTCATTCCAATCTTGCGCATGTACTTGCAGATGGAAAAGATCTACGATGGCTCGGGTTTTCGCAGTGCAGTGAACCACAAGGCGCAAAGCAATCCAAAGCAGATAAGACAGGCCAGCGGAGAGATAAGTGAATGATTTACTTCACACCAGAAGGGGTGGATTGCCCGAAAATTCTGAACCCTTGGTGCCGTCTGCGCATCCAGGCGGTTTCTGCAGTGGATGGCGGAGCACCTCGACGAGCTGGCCCGGCTGGCGGAGAGACAGGTAGGGCCAGCCGACGATCCCGTCGGGGAAGTAGCTTCCGACCCTTCCGCGGTTCGCTATATCCACGGGTTGACGGCGATCTCGGAGACTATCGACGAGAAGCTCGACCGCGCTCGCGAGGAGATCCTCACCGCTCAGCCTGACGGCCCGCGGCCAGGTCCGGTGCTGAAAAGCGCGCTGGAGGCCGTGCGCCGCCAGATATCGGCCGGCATCGCGATGCGCACGCTCCATCAGCACACCACGCGCTTTGACGAGGCAACCAAGGAATACGTGCGCGCCGTCACAGACCGCGGAGCGAAGGTCCGCACCCTGGATGAATTCTTCGACCGGCTCATCATCATTGACACGTCGGTCGCCTTCATTTCCGCGAACGAGGACCGCACGACGGCTGTCGCGATAACCGAACCCGCCGTCGTCCGATTCCTCAAGGACACCTTCGAGCGAGCCTGGGACCGGGCGAGCCCCTTCCCTTTCGTGCCCGTCCATGCGGCCAAGGCCGCAGGTGAGGTCATGCCGGCCATACGGGAGTCGATCGGCAGACTCCTCGTCGAAGGCCACTCAGACAAGCGCATCACACGCCGCATGGGCATCAGCGAGCGGTCGCTCCAGGCCCACATCGCCGCCATGAAACAGGAACTGGGCGCGCATAACCGTCTTCAGCTCGGCTATCTGCTCGGGCGGAGCGACACCACGTACATTTTCTGAGCGAACCGGCACTCGGAGTTCGTGGGGCCGACCGTCATGGAACGGCCCCACGAACTCCGAGTGCCGGTAACGGAGGTGACAACGACATGGTGCGTCAACCGGGCCCGATCAGCGGCCGGTGGTGAGCGGTCGGCCTGAAGACGCCGGAGCCCGGCGGCCGCGCCCGGCGGGCGCGGCCCCGCGCCGTCAGTCCGCCGCGGTACTCGACGACACCGGCGCGCTGTCCCCGATCACCACCCCCGGGGTGCCCTCTGGTGCGGCCTTGCGCCGCCCTGGGAGCCGGGATACGGCCACGCCCGCCAGGCACACCACTCCGCCGAGCAGCGTCAGCCACCCCGGCACCTCGGCCAGCGCTACCCAGGAGATCAGCACCACCACGGCCGGCACCGCGTACGTCGTCGCGCCCAGCTTCCCCGCGCTGGTCCGGGCCAGCGCGTACGCCCAGGTGCTGAACGCCAACGCCGTCGGGAACAGGCCCAGATAGACCAGGTTCAGCGTCGCCGACAACGGGGCCTTCGGCAGCTCCTCCAGCAGCAGACCGCTGAACGGCAGACACGCGATCGTGCCCGTGAAACAGCCAAATATCGTCACTTGCAGAGGATTCGCATACCGTAGTGCGGGCTTCTGCGCCACGACCCCACCCGCATAGGTGACCGCCGCGAGCAGGCACAGCAGTACGCCCCGCACGGACGACGACCCGTGGCCCGACATCGACCAGCCCACCACGGCGGCGCCCAGGAAGGACACGCCCATACCCACGAGCAGCAACGGAGGAAAACCCTCCTTCAATAGCCAGCCGCTGAGGAGCGCGATCAGCACGGGGCCGACGTTGACGACCATCGCGGCAGTCCCCGCGTCCACCTGCTGCTCACCCCAGTTCAGGGCGACCATGTAGGTGCCGAACCACAACACGCCCGAGACTAGGATCCCGGGCCACGCTCTGCGGTCAGGCAAGGTGCCGCCCTTGAGCAGGAAGACGATGCCGAGGACGGTGGAGGCGGTCAGCAGCCGTCCCAGAGCCAGCACTCCTGGGTGGAAGTGTTCCGTTGCCGCGCGGATCGAGACGAACGCCGACGCCCACAGCACCACGGTCGCAGAGGCTGCCGCGACGGCACGACGGTCGGTTCTGGAAGTACCGATCTCGTAATCCATGGCGGCATCGCACCGAGCGGGCGAGAAGTGAAGACGGAACTAAATGGAGGGGGCACGGATTCCGGCCACGCCCTGTGCATCCGCCTCTTCCACGTGCTCCTCCGAGCGGAGGTATGCGAACACCGGGGTACTCACCTACCCTTCGCCTCCCACTACTCCGGCCGCTACGGCGTCTCCCTCCCCTCCCTCCCAGACGCCCGTCGACGCGCCGGTCGTGCCCTGATCAACGGCACACCGCCGGACAGGCTGCCCCAGACAGGACCACGCTCCACCGCTCGCGCACGCGCGTTGCACGCTTGTCCACCGGTCGTCCACCGGAGCCCGCGAAAGCCGTACGCAAGGCCCGGCAACGTCGCTGCAAGAGATCACGAAAAGAGAGAAGGCCCAGGTCAGCGGGTGACTGGCCTGGGCCTTGCCGGAGCCTCCTGTCGGAATCGAACCGACGACCTACGCATTACGAGTGCGTCGCTCTGGCCGACTGAGCTAAGGAGGCGTGCCGCCGGGGCCAGCGTGGCAGCGGCGGCTCCGCCAAGTTTACACAGTTTCCAGGGGTGCTCCGTACGGGTCCGGGCGCGAGCCGGGCACGAGCCGTCGGCCCAGGTCAGGTGGTGTCCGTAAGGGCGGCTCGGGGTCAGGTGCAGCGGGTGCCGGGGGGTGGGGGTGTGCCGTGGAGGAGGTAGGCGTTGATGGCCGAGTCGACGCAGGCGCTGCCGCGGCCGTACGCCGTGTGGCCGTCGCCGTCGTAGGTGAGCAGGGTGCCGGAGGAGAGCTGGGCGGCCAGTGAGCGGGCCCAGCGGTAGGGGGTGGCCGGGTCGCGGGTAGTGCCGGCGACGATGATGGGGGCCGCGCCGCGGGCGTGCAGGGGGTGCGGGGTGCCGGTGGGGTGGACGGGCCAGTACGCGCAGTTCAGGGCGGACCAGGCGAGGGTGCGGCCGAAGGCGGGGGACGCCTTCTCGAAGGCCGGGAGGGCGCGGCGGACGTCGGCCGGGGTGCGGAAGGCGGGCGGGAGGTCGAGGCAGTTCACGGCCGCGTTGGCGTACATCAGGTTGGCGTACCCGCCGTCGGGGCCGCGCTCGTAGTACACGTCGGCGAGGGCGAGCAGGCCGCTGCCGTCGCCGTCCATCGCGGTGCGCAGGGCCGTGCGCAGTTGGGGCCAGGCGCCGTCGTCGTACAGCGCGGAGAGCACGCCCGTGGTGGCCAGCGACTCGCCCAGCCGGCGGGGCTGGCCGGTGGGCAGCGGGCGGGAGTCCAGGCGGGTGAGGAAGGCGATGAGGCGGGACCGGGCGGCGGGCACGCCGGCGGTACCCAGCGGGCAGCGGGCGCGGCGCACGCAGTCCCGGGCGAAGGCGGTGAAGGCGGTCTCGAAGCCGGCCGTCTGCTCGCGGTTCACCCGTTCGGTGGACAGCGCCGGGTCCATGGCGCCGTCGAGGACCAGGCGGCCGACGCGTGCGGGGAAGAGGTCGGCGTAGGTCGCGCCGAGGAACGTGCCGTAGGAGGCGCCGACGTAGGCCAGCCGCCGGTCGCCGAGCACCGCGCGCAGCACGTCCATGTCGCGCGCCGCCTCCACCGTCGAGACGTGCCCCAGCAGCCGGCCCGCGCGGGCCGCGCAGCCGGCCGCGAACCGGCGGTAGGCGCGGGTCAGGCCGCCGGTCTCGGCGGTGCTGTCGGGGGTCTGGTCGGTCTGCGTGAAGGCGTCCATCTGCGGACCGGACAGGCAGGTGACGGGTGCGCTGCGGCCGACGCCGCGCGGGTCCATCGCCACCATGTCGTAGCGCTCGCGGACCGGCCGCGGGTAGCCGGACGCCGCGTACCCGCGCAGGTAGGCGAGGGCGGAACCGCCTGGCCCGCCCGGGTTGACCAGCAGGGAGCCGAGCCGCCTGCCCGGGCCAAGCGCCTTCTTGCGGGCCACCGCGAGCGTGAGGTCACCGGCCACGCGGGGCCTGGCGTAGTCCAGCGGCGCTCTGAGTGTGCCGCACTCCAGGCCGCCGCCGCAGGCGTGCCAGCGGATCTTCTGCCCGTAGTACGGCCTGAGGGCGGCCGGTGCCGTCGTGGCCGCCGCGCGGGACGGCGGGTCGTCGGTCGAGCACCCGGTCAGGGGCAGGACGGCGGCCGCGAGGAAGGCGCTGACGATCCGGAGCGTGCGGCCTGTCTGCATGGGCGGTCCTCGGTCCTTCGTGTCGGCCGGGCCCCGGGGGCGGTCGGCGGCCGGGGCTGTGGTGGGGGGCGGGTGGTCGGCTGCGGGAGCCGGCACCTTCGTCACTGAAGCGGTCCATTCCTGTGCGGAGCGTATCCATGTGGAGGTCGGCTCCGCCCCTGGCGCTCCGTGGGAGGGGTGTGGGCCGTGGCCGGGCCGTACGTACCGCCCGTACGGCGGCGTCGGACTCGCGGCCTCAGCCTGCGCGCAGCGCCATCGTCAGCGCCTCCACCGCCAGCAGCGGTGCCACGTTGCGGTCCAGGGCGGTGCGGCAGGCGCCCACCGCCTCTATCCGGCGCAGCGTGTTCTCCGGCCGGGAGCCAGCCGCCACCCGCTCCAGGGCCTCGCGGACCTCCGTGTTGGCCAGGGCGGTCCGCGATCCGAGCTGGAGCGCCAGCACGTCGCGGTAGAAGCCCATCAGGTCCGTCAGCGCGAGGTCGAGACTGTCGCGCTGGGTGCGGGTCGCGCGGCGCTTCTGGCGGTCCTGGAGGTCCTTCATGACACCGGCCGTGCCGCGCGGCAGCCGGCTGCCGGGGCCCGAACCGGCGCCCAGCGCGGCCCGCAGCTCCTCGGTCTCCTTCGCATCGACCTCCTCGGCGACCTGCTTGGCGTCCTCGGCCGCCGCGTCGATCAGCTCCTGGGCCGCCTTCAGACACCCCCCCACGTCGTCGACGCGCAGCGGCAGGCGCAGCACCGCCGCCCGGCGCTCGCGCGCGCGCTCGTCCGTGGCCAGCCGGCGGGCCCGCCCGATGTGGCCCTGGGTGGCGCGGGCGGCGGCGGCGGCCACCGCCGGGTCGATGCCGTCCCGGCGCACCAGGACGTCCGCGACGGCGTCCACCGGCGGCGTGCGGAGGGTGAGCAGGCGGCAGCGGGAGCGGATGGTGGGCAGCACGTCCTCCAGGGAGGGGGCGCACAGCAGCCAGACCGTGCGGGGCGCGGGCTCCTCGACGGCCTTGAGCAGGACGTTTCCCGCGCCTTCGGTCAGCCGGTCGGCGTCCTCCAGGACGATCACCTGCCAGCGGCCGCCCGCGGGCGACAGCTGGGCGCGGCGCACCAGCTCGCGGGTCTCCTTGACGCCGATGGTGAGCAGGTCCGTACGCACCACCTCGACGTCGGCGTGCGCGCCGGTGAGGGAGGTGTGGCAGCCGTCGCAGAAGCCGCAGCCGGGCGCGCCGCCGAGGGCGCGGTCCGGGCTGACGCACTGGAGGGCCGCCGCGAACGCGCGCGCGGCGGTGGCGCGGCCCGAGCCGGGCGGGCCGGTGAACAGCCACGCGTGCGTCATCTTCGACGCGCCCGGAGCGCTCGCCGCGTCGGCCGCCGCCGAGCCGCCCGACCCGGCCGCCGCCGCGGTGACCAGCGCGTCCGCGTCGCGCGCGGCCGCGGCGAGCTGGGCCGCCACGCGGTCCTGCCCGACCAGGTCGTCCCACACCGCCACGGCCGCCTCCTCCGACGTGCTCGCCGTACTCCCCGTACTCGCTGATGACCTTCAGCCGGCTTTCATTGTGGGGCAGGCCGCTGACAGCGACCCCGGCCGACGGGCGGCCAGCCAGGTCAGCGGTCAGCGGCGGCGCCTGCCGTCCTCCTCGTCGTGCGGCCCGAGAAGCTCGTCGGCCAGCGACGGCAGGTCGTCCAGCGGGGTCTCCTCGGCCCACTCCGGCCGCCGCCGCTGCCGCCAGCGGCCGCTCCCGGTCCCGTGCGCCCCGGGCCCGGGCTCCGGCTCGGCGACCTGCGGCAGTTCGCGGGTGCGCTCGTTCTCCCGCTCGGACGGCTCGGGCTCGGGGTCCGGCTCGGGCCGGAACAGCCACGCGGGCACCCGTTCCGCCGGGTCGGCGGGCCGCTCGTCCCGTACCGGCGTGTTGCCGCGTACGGGCCCGTTCTCGCGCACCGGCGGCAGGACGGCCGTCTCCTCCGCGTCACCCGCCTCCGGCGCGGCGGGCCGCGGCAGCGTCGCCGTCTCGTCAGCGGCTGCCCGCGGCGGCGGCGTCTCGTCGGCGGCCGCCCGCGGCAGCGTCGTGGTCTCGTCGGCGGCGGGTCCGGCGGGCGGCCGCGGGCCGGCTTCGGGGCGTACGGGCCGCAGCACCGCCGTACGGTCGTCGGCGGCGGCCGGCGGCGCCACGTACGGGGTCTCGACCGTCGGCGCCTCCGCGGACACCGCCCCGGGAGCCTCGGCGTCCCCGCCGCCCGGGTACGCGGTCTCGACCGTCGGCGCCTCGGGAGAAACCGCCAGCTCGCGCGGGGCGACGACAGGCGGCGACTCGGGCGGCGGCCCGGCCAGGCGCGCCTGCTCCGCCCGCAGCAGTGACTCCTCGGCCAGGCGCTGCCGCTCCAGCCGCCGCTCCTCGGCCTCCTGCCGCAGCCGGGCCTCCTCCTCGGCCTGGCGCCGCCGCCGCTCCTCCTCGGCCGCCCGCGCCCGGTCCTCGGCCTCGATGCGGCGGCGCTCCTCCTCGACGCGCCGCCTGGCCTCCTCGGCCCGCTGCCGGGCGGCCTCGGCCTGCCGCTCGGCCTCCCGCTGCCTGGCCTCCTCCTGCTCGCGCCGCTTGCGCTCCTCCTCCTCGGCGCGCAGCCTGGCCAGCGTCTCCTCGCGCTCGCGCTCCAGCCGCTCCTCCTCGGCCTTCCGGCGGGCCTCCTCCTCGGCCCTGCGCCGGGCCTCCTCGGCGGCCGCCCTGCGCGCCTCCTCCTGGGCCGCCACCTCGGCCGCCGACAGCGGCAGCACCTGGTCGAGCCGGTGGCGTACGGTCGCGGTGACGGCCTCGGGCTCCTGCCCGGCGTCCACCACCAGGTAGCGGCCCGGGTCGGCGGCCGCCAGCGCGAGGAACCCGGCGCGCACCCGCTCGTGGAACTCGGCGGGCTCCGACTCCAGCCGGTCCGGCGCCTCGGTGAAGCGCTCGCGCGCGGCCTCCGGCGCGATGTCCAGCAGCACCGTCAGGTGCGGTACGAGCCCGTCGGTGGCCCAGCGGGAGATGCGGGCGATCTCGGTGGGGGCCAGGTCGCGGCCGGCGCCCTGGTAGGCGACGGACGAGTCGAGGTAGCGGTCGGAGATCACGACGGCGCCGCGCGCGAGCGCCGGGCGGACCACCGAGTCGACGTGCTCGGCCCGGTCCGCCGCGTACAGCAGCGCCTCCGCGCGGGGCGACAGGCCCGCCGAGGACACGTCCAGCAGGATCGACCGGAGCCGCTTGCCGATCGCGGTCGCGCCCGGCTCGCGCGTGACGACGACTTCGTGGCCCTTGGCCCGGATCCAGTCGGCGACCGCCTCGGTCTGCGTGGACTTGCCCGCGCCGTCGCCGCCCTCCAGGGCGATGAAGAAACCGGTGGCCGCCGGGGCCTGGGCGGGCTCGCCGCCGCGCAGCGCCTCGCGCAGGTCGCGCCGCAGCGGCACGCCCTGCCGGTCGTCGGTCCGTCCGAGCACGAACGCGGCGACGGGCAGCAGCAGCGCGCCGACGAGCATGAGGGTGAAGGCCGCGCCGCCGTGTGCGAAGACGAAGTCGCCGCTGCCCAGCCGGTGCGGCCCGATGGCGGCGGCCAGCAGCGGGGCCGCGACCGCGCCGAGCGCGACGGCGACGCGGACGACGGCGTGCAGGTGCTCGGTCGTACGGGCCCGGCGCGGCTCCTCGGTCTCCTGGTCCAGGAGGGTGTGGCCGGTGTTCGCCGCGACGCCCGCCGACACGGCCGCCACCAGCACGATCAGCAGTACGGTCGTCGCGTCGTGGACGAGGCCGGCGACCAGCAGCGCGAGGCCGGACAGCGCGGTCGCCAGCGCGAGCAGGCGGCGGCGCGACAGGCCCGGCAGCACCTTCGGTGCCCAGCGGACGCCGGCCAGCGGGCCGCCGCCGAGCGCCAGTACGAGCAGCGAGAAGCCGACCGGGCCGCCGCCGAGGTCCACGGCCTCCAGCGCGGCGACGCCCACGGCGGCCGCGACCGCCGCGGCCACGGCGGCGCAGGCCGGCACGAGCACCGGCAGCGCGCCGGTGCGGCCCTTGTCCGGCCCGGGAGCGGCAGAGGCGCGGGGGCGGCGCAGACCCTCCATCGGGGAGCGCGCGCGGGAGGTCTGCGCGCCGGGCAGCTCGACCGGAAGCAGGACCGAGACCGAGGCGGCGAGCAGTCCGGCCGCCAGGTACGAGCCGAGGGCCGCCTGGTGGGTGTGGAACCACTCCACGCCGGTGCCCAGCAGGTTGCCCACGAGCGTGATGGCCAGCAGCGCGGCGGCGGCCAGCGGCAGCGACACGGCGGTCGTCCGCAGCCACAGCCGCCGCAGCGCGTCGAGGTGGTCGGGCAGCGGGCGGACGGCGGCGCCCTCGGGCGGCGGCGCGGGCAGCAGGGCGGGTGCCACGCCGTCCATGGCCACCGCCCAGCACCGCTCGGCGACGCCGGTGACGAAGGCGGTGACCAGCAGCCAGGCGAGGGCGTCGTCCGGGGTCCAGTCGATCCACAGGGGCGCGACGATGAGCAGCGCGAGGCGCACCCCGTCCGCGCCGATCATGGTCCAGCGCCGGTCGAGCGGGCCGGAGGGCGCGACCAGGGAGGCGAGCGGGCCGAGCAGCACCGCCCCGAACAGCAGCGTGGCCAGCAGCCGCGCGCCCAGGACGGCGGCCACGGCGAACGCCGCGCCGCGGTAGCCGCCGCCGAAGGAGCCCGCGCCGACGGCGGCCTGGAACGCCAGCAGCACCAGCACCAGCACCGCGAGCGCGTCCCCGGCGCCGCCGACCAACCGCGCGCTCCACAACCGCCGCAGCGGCGGATGGCGCAGCAGTGCTCGTACGGCCCGCTCGCGGGAATCCGCGGCAAGGGCGCCGGATGTGGGGGGCACGTCCGTAGGCTGCTTGGCTCGCGTCACCCCGCCAGCCTATAGGGACGCCCGCGCGGACCACGCCTCCCGGGAGGCGGCAGGCGGAGGCCGGGAGGGCCGGGGCCGGACGGACAGGGGGCCGGCACGGCCGGGTCCGGGGCCGGCCGAGCGGGCCACGGCGGGGAAGGGGCCCGCGCCCGGGAGCCCGGAGCCGGGGTCCGTCGGGGCGGGCCGGCCAGGAGGGCCCCGGCCGGGCGCCGCCCGCCGCGGGAGGTCACTCGCCGCCCGGCGCCGCGCCCTTCCCCGCCGTGGCCCGCTCGGCCGGGGCCTTCCTGGCCGCCGTCGTCTTCTTGGCCGCGGTCTTGGCGGTCTTCTTGGCGGCGGTCTTCGAGGCGGTCTTCTTGGCCGTCGTCTTCGCCGCCGCCGTCTTCGCCGCCGCCGTCTTCCCGCTCGCCGTCTTCGCCGCGGTGGTCTTCGCGGCCGCCTTCTTCGCCGGGGCCTTCTTGGCCGCCTTCTTCGCGGTCTTCTTGGCCGGCCCCTTGGCGCGCTTCTCCGCCAGCAGCTCGTAGCCGCGCTCCGGCGTGATCGTCTCGACGTCGTCGTCGCGGCGCAGCGTCGCGTTGGTCTCGCCGTCCGTCACGTACGGGCCGAAGCGGCCGTCCTTGACCACCACCGGCCGCTCGCTGACGGGGTCGGTGCCCAGCTCCTTCAGCGGCGGCTTGGCCGCGGCCCGCCCGCGCTGCTTGGGCTGCGCGTAGATCGCCAGCGCCTCGTCCAGGGTGATCGAGAAGAGCTGGTCCTCGTCGGCGAGGGAGCGGGAGTCGGTGCCCCGCTTCAGGTACGGGCCGTAGCGGCCGTTCTGGGCGGTGATCTCGACGCCGTCGGGGTCCACGCCGACCACGCGCGGCAGGGACATCAGCCGCAGCGCGTCCTCCAGGGTCACGGTGTCCAGGGACATCGACTTGAAGAGCGAGGCGGTGCGCGGCTTGACCGCGTTCTTGCCGGTCTTGGGCACGTCGTCGGGCAGCACCTCGGTGACGTACGGGCCGTACCGGCCGTCCTTGGCGACGATCTGCCGGCCGGTCTCCGGGTCCGTACCCAGCTCGAAGTCGCCGCTCGGCTTGGCGAGCAGCTCCTCCGCGTACTCCACGGTCAGCTCGTCGGGCGGCAGGTCGGCGGGGACGTCGGCGCGGTGGCCCGGCTCGCCCGCGGCGGCGGCCTCGTCCTCCGCGGAGCGGACCCGCTCCACGTACGGGCCGTAGCGGCCGACGCGCAGCACGATGCCCTCGCCGACCGGGAAGGAGGAGATCTCCCGGGCGTCGATGGCGCCGAGGTCGGTGACCAGCTCTTTCAGACCGCCGAGGTGGTCGCCGTCGCCGTTCCCCGCGTCGGCGGCGGTGCCCGCGGTGCCCTCGGCCGCGTCGGCCGCCTCGCCGAAGTAGAAGCGCTTCAGCCACGGCACGGCCTGGGCCTCGCCGCGCGCGATGCGGTCGAGGTCGTCCTCCATCCGGGCGGTGAAGTCGTAGTCGACGAGCCGGCCGAAATGCTTCTCCAGCAGGTTGACCACGGCGAAGCTGAGGAAGGACGGGACGAGCGCGGTGCCCTTCTTGAAGACGTACCCGCGGTCCAGAATGGTGCCGATGATCGACGCGTACGTCGACGGGCGGCCGATCTCGCGGTCCTCCAGCTCTTTGACCAGCGACGCCTCGGTGTAGCGGGCCGGGGGCTTGGTGGCGTGGCCGTCGGCGGTGATCTCCTCCGCGGTGAGGCGGTCGCCCTCGGCGACCTGCGGCAGGCGCCGCTCGCGGTCGTCCAGCTCCGCGTTCGGGTCGTCGGCGCCCTCCACGTACGCCTTCATGAAGCCGTGGAAGGTGATGGTCTTGCCGGAGGCGGAGAACTCGGCGTCCCGGCCGTCGCTCGCCAGGCCGCCGATCCGGACGGTGACCGAGTCGCCCACCGCGTCCTTCATCTGGGAGGCGACGGTCCGCTTCCAGATCAGCTCGTACAGCCGGAACTGGTCGCCGGTCAGGCCGGTCTCCGCCGGGGTGCGGAAGCGGTCCCCGGAGGGGCGGATCGCCTCGTGCGCCTCCTGCGCGTTCTTGACCTTGCCCGCGTACGTGCGGGGGCGGTCGGGCAGGTAGTCGGCGCCGTAGAGCTGCGTGACCTGCGCGCGGGCCGCGGCCACGGCCGTGTCCGACAGGGTGGTGGAGTCGGTCCGCATATAGGTGATGAAGCCGTTCTCGTACAGCTTCTGCGCGACCTGCATGGTGGCCTTGGCGCCGAACCCCAGCTTGCGGCTGGCCTCCTGCTGCATCGTGGTCGTACGGAACGGCGCGTACGGCGAGCGGCGGTACGGCTTGGACTCCACCGACCGCACCGCGAACGCGGTGTCCGCCAGCGCCGCGGCCAGCGAGCGCGCGCCCGCCTCGTCCAGGTGCAGGACCTGCGCGCCCTGCTTGAGCAGCCCGTCCGGGCCGAAGTCGCGGCCCTGGGCGACGCGGCGGCCGTCGACGGAGGCCAGCCGGGCGCCGAAGCTGCCCGGGTCGCTCGCGTCCCCGGGGCGGCCGGTGGCGAAGGTGCCGGTCAGGTCCCAGTACTCGGCGGAGCGGAAGGCGATGCGCTCGCGCTCGCGCTCGACCACGAGCCGGGTGGCCACCGACTGCACGCGGCCCGCGGACAGCCCGCGCATGACCTTCTTCCACAGGACCGGCGAGACCTCGTAGCCGTAGAGGCGGTCCAGGATGCGGCGGGTCTCCTGGGCGTCCACGAGGCGCTGGTTCAGCTCGCGCGGATTGGCGACGGCCGCCCGGATCGCGTCCCGGGTGATCTCGTGGAACACCATGCGGCGGACCGGGACCTTCGGCTTGAGCACCTGCTGGAGGTGCCAGGCGATGGCCTCGCCCTCCCGGTCCTCGTCGGTGGCGAGGAAGAGCTCGTCGGAGTCGGCCAGCAGCTCCTTCAGCTTTCTGACCTGGCTTTTCTTGTCGGCGTTGACGACGTAGATCGGCTGGAAGTCGTGCTCCACGTCCACGCCGAGGCGGCGCACCTCGCCCGTGTACTTCTCGGGGACCTCGGCCGCGCCGTTCGGCAGGTCGCGGATGTGCCCGACGCTGGCCTCGACCACGAAGCCAGGGCCGAGATAGCCCTTGATCGTCTTGGCCTTGGCGGGCGACTCGACGATGACGAGTCGGCGGCCGCCGTTCGCGGTCTCGCTGGTCGGGGACAACTTGACTCTTCTCTCCGTCGGCGCTCGGTGAACAGGCCCTTACTTCTTGGAGTCAGGGGCATCACAAGGGTGACGCTGCGGAGTGTGACGGTACATCCCGCCCCCGTGTCAAACGGAAAAAGCCCGCGACGCCACTCGAACGGTAACCCGACAAGCGTCCTGTCTGCCGCCCGGACCCGGAGACCGCGGATCCAAAAGCGCGGTCAGAGGTGGCTCAGACACCAGATCCCGCCACCGAAGGCGGCGGCGCCGAACAGAAGGGAGAGGGTCGCCGCGGCGACGGAATTCACACCGTGGGCGACGGGGGCCCGGTGCCGCAGCCGCACCGCCGTCCACGACAGCAGCGCGGCGCCGCACAGCAGGAATGCCGTGCCGGCGAAGGCCGCGGGTCCGCTCTCCATGGCGGGAGACTGGCACGCGAAAGGGGCATGCGGGCGAATCCCTGGTGAACGGCCCACGGGCCGCCCGGCCCCGGAATCTCCACGTCCGGGAGGGCGCGGCGCGGTCCGGATCACCCGGAGGCGTACGGGCCGTACCGGCTGTACGCCAGGCGTACCGGCTCGTCGCGCGGGGTGCGGAACAGGCCGGAGCCAGGTGCGGACCAGGCCGGAGGGGACGGGGGCGCTCCGGCCGTGCGGGGCGAGTTCGGGCCGTGCCGGTCGGGCCAGACCGCGTATTCGGGGACCCAGGGGCTCGCGTGCGCGGACGGACGGCGCGTAAGGCCGGAAACGCGCCTGGCCGAGGAGACGCCCGAGAGCCGCGGGGACGCCCCGGCGGCGGTGGCGCGGAGGCCGGGCGGACGCCCGGGGCCGAGGAGGGGCGCCCGCGCCGAGAAGGGACGCCCCAGGCCGAAGGGGGACGCCCGGGGCCGCGCGGGGGACGCCCAGAGGCTGAGAGCGGGGGACGCCCAGAGGCTGAGAAGAGGCACCCCGGGGCTGAGGAGGGACGCCCCGGGCGCGCGGTACGGGCCGGTCACGCATCGGCGGGCTCCAGGAAACCCTGCTCCACCAGCAGCCGGATCGACTCCGGGGCGCGGTCCCGCAGCAGCACCGGCTCCTCGCCGAGGAGCTGCGCGATGGCGTCGAGGATGCGGCCCGCGCCGAGTGTGCCGTCGCACGCGCCCGCGAAGCCCGCGCCGACCGTGTCCACCGTCGTGGCCCGCCGCATGCCGCGCTGCTGGCGGAGGATCACATGCTCGGGATCCTCCGCGCCCGGCAGCCCCACCTGCTCCTGTGTGACCTCCGCGGCCAGCCGGAACCTGCGGGTGAGCAGCGCGGCGTCGTCGTGCGCCCGCAGGAAGTCCTGCCGGGCGAAGTGGTCCGCGACGGTGTCCCCCAGCGGCTGCTCGACCGGATGCGGCCACTCCTCCACGGTCACCGAGGGCCGCTCGGCGCCGGACCTGCGCAGCGCGATCCAGCCGAAGCCGACGGCCCTGGTCTTCCGCGCCTCGAACTCCTCCAGCCACGCGTCGTACCGCGCCGCGTACACACCGGGACCGGCCAGGTGCAGGCCGGCGTCCCGCAGCCACAGCTCGGCGTACCGCGCGACGTCCTGCGCCTCGCGCTGCACGATCCACGCGTCGCAGCCGGGCGGCACCCAGGCGGCGACCCGCTCCCGCCAGTCCTCGCCCTCGACGTGCTGCCAGTTGGCCAGCAGCTGGCACCAGCCGCCGTCGGCGAGGTGTCCGGCGGACCGCTGGACAAGGGTGCGGCACAGGTCGTCCCCGCCCATGCCGCCGTCCCGGTAGACCAGCCGCTGTCCCTCCGGGCCCGCGGGGGAGATCACGAAGGGCGGGTTGGAGACGATGAGGTCGAACGTCTCCCCGGCGACCGGTTCGAACAGCGACCCCTCCCGCAGGTCGGCCGGGCGCGCGCCGGACAGGGCGAGGGTGAGCCGGGCGAACCGCAGCGCGCGCGGGTTGCTGTCGGTGGCGGTGACCTGGGCGGCATGCCGTGAGGCGTGCAGCGCCTGGACACCCGACCCGGTGCCGAGGTCGAGCGCCCTGGCCACGGGCGTACGGACGGTGAGGCCGGCGAGGGTTGTGGAGGCGCCGCCCACGCCGAGGACGAGCTGCGCACGGTCCACGCCGGTCGGCGGCTGTCCGGCCCCGGCCGCGCCGCCGGTCGCGCAGCCCGGGTCGGAGACGATCCACCACTCCTCGCCCGAGGGGCCGGCGTACGGCCGTATGTCCACGCTCGCGCGCACGGCGGCCTCCGGGAGGCCGTCCGCCGGGGTGTGGCCGGCGGGGTCCGGAACGCCGTCGGCGGGCACCAGCCAGCCGTCGGCGAGGCAGTCCTCGACCGGCAGGGCCGCGGCGGCCCGCCCGTACGCCACGGGCCGCTGGAGCAGGAACAGCCGCACCAGCGTCTCCCGCGCGCTGCCGCCCCGGGTGGCCCGCAGCGCGGGCACGGCCTCGCCGCGGGCCAGGGCGGCGTGGGCGGAGGCGCCGAGCAGGGCGAGCAGGCCGTCGACGGTGAAGGAGGCGGCCAGCAGCGCCTCCCGCAGGCGGGCGACGCGGTCCGGGGTCGCGGTGGGCAGGCGGGCCGGGAGCGGGTGCGTACTCACGAGGACCATTGTCGAGGCTGCCACTGACAACGGCGACGGGCCGCGGTTTCCAGCCTGGCGCCGTCCTGTCCGCCGCGGCGTGCCGACCAGGACGGTGCGACCCGTCAGGTGCCCGCGGCGGCCGGACTCTTCGCCTGGCAGCCGGGCTGCTTGCGCATGGCCTCGCCGGCCTCGCCCCGCTGCAACCGCCGCAGAGCCTGGTCGGCGGTCTTGGTCAGCTCGCGCAGGTCGTCGGCGATGCCCTTCAGCCCCGAGGCGAACCGCGCCTTGTTCCCGGTGTCGAGCCCGTCGACGGTGGTCTTCAGGCCCTTGTAGCCGTTGGACGCCTGGCTGAGCTGCGCCGCCACCTCGCGCCGGACCTTCTCGCCGTCCTTCACCGGCGGCGGGCCGGCCTGCTCCACCGCCGCGGCCAGCGCCGCGTACGCCTCGGAGAACTGCTGGAAGGCCGCCGAGTCCGTCTGCTGGAGCTTCTCGGAGTCCTGCTCGTTGGCGGCGCGCCGGATGGAGTCGCTGGCGCCGCGGATCTTCTCCGACTGCGGCTGGACCACGTCGCAGACCTGCTTGGCCCAGTCGTCGGCCTTCTTGTCGCCATCGCCGCCGTCGCAGCCGGTCAGGGTCAGCAGGACGGCCGCGCCGCCGGACAGCGCGGCCACGAGCTTCTTGTTCACCGGGTCGTCCCTTCCATGGCTCTCGGCCCCGGAACATACACGCCCGCCCCGCGCGGGCCGCCGGCCCGGCGTCCCGATCACACGCTTTGCGGCTATTCGCACCGCGGACGATCAGGCTCGGTCACGCGTGCGGTTCACCACGCGGACGGGCCCGCGCGACCGCCAGACCCGTCACCGGCCGGTGGCCCTGTCACCTGTCGATGGCCCCGTCACCGGCCGATGTGGCGCCGCCGGGCGCGGCGTCGGGCGGGACCTCGTCGGGCGCGGCCCCGCCGGGCGTGGTGCCGCGGCGCTTGGCGGCCCACACCGCCCCGGCGATGACCGCGACAGCCAGCGCCGCCACGCCCGCCCGCCCGCCCGCCCGCCCGCCCGCCCGCCCGCCCGCCCGCCCGCCCGCCCGGGCTCGCGTCGGCGCCGTGGCTGAATCGCACCACCGCGGGCGCGATGAGCAGTGCCACCAGGTTCATCACCTTCAGCAGCGGGTTGATGGCGGGCCCCGCGGTGTCCTTGAACGGGTCGCCGACCGTGTCGCCGATCACCGTCGCCGCGTGCGCCGGCCCGCCCTTGCCGCCGTGCCGCCCGTCCTCGACCAGCTTCTTCGCGTTGTCCCAGGCCCCTCCGGAGTTGGCCAGGAAGACCGCCATCAGCGTCCCCGCGCCGATGGCGCCCGCCAGGAACGCGCCGAGCGCCCCGACGCCGAGCCCGAAGCCGACGGCGACCGGCGCCATGACGGCGAGCAGGCCCGGTGTGGCCAGCTCGCGCTGGGCGTCCCGGGTGCACAGGTCCACGACCCGTCCGTACTCGGGCCGCTCCGTACGGTCCATGATCCCGGGCCGCTCGCGGAACTGCCGCCGCACCTCCAGCACCACCGCGCCCGCCGACCGGGACACCGCGCTGATCGCCAGGCTCGCGAAGAGGAACACGACGGCGGCGCCGAGCAGCAGCCCGACGAGGTTGTTGGGCTGGGAGATGTCCAGGCTCAGGGTGAGCCGCCCGGCCGCGCGCACGCCCGTGTCGGCCACGGCCTCGGCGATGGCGTCGCGGTACGAGCCGAAGAGCGCGGCGGCGGCGAGGACGGCCGTGGCGATGGCGATGCCCTTGGTGACGGCCTTGGTGGTGTTGCCGACGGCGTCGAGGTCGGTCAGCACCCGCGCGCCGGCCCCCGTGACGTCGCCGGACATCTCGGCGATGCCCTGGGCGTTGTCGCAGACCGGTCCGAAGGTGTCCATCGCGACGATGACGCCGACGGTCGTCAGCAGGCCCGTACCGGCCAGCGCGACCGCGAACAGCGCCAGCGTCACCGAGCCGCCGCCCAGCAGGAACGCGCCGTAGACGGCGAGCCCGATCAGCACCGCCGAGTAGACCGCCGACTCAAGGCCCAGCGACACGCCCGAGAGGACGACGGTGGCCGGCCCGGTCAGCGAGGCCCGGCCGACGTCGCGGACGGGCCGCCGGCCGGTCCCGGTGAAGTAGCCGGTGAGCTGGAGGATGAGCGCGGCGAGCAGGATGCCGACGGCGACGGCTACGAGAGCCAGCACGCGCGGGTCGCCGTGGTGCGCGCGGACGCCCGCGTCCGTGACGCCGCGCAGGTCGGCGTAGTGGGAGGGCAGGTACGCGAGGACGGCGCCCGCGACCAGCGCCAGGGAGACGGCGGCGGAGACGAGGAAGCCGCGGCCCACCGCGGCCAGGCCGCCGCGGTCGGCCCGGCGCGGTGCCACGACGAGGATGCCGATCACGGCGGTGACCACGCCGACGGCCGGTACGAGCAGCGGGAAGGCCAGGCCGGCGTCGCCGAAGGCGGCCCTGCCGAGGATCAGGGCGGCCACCAGCGTCACGGCGTAGGACTCGAAGAGGTCCGCCGCCATGCCCGCGCAGTCGCCGACGTTGTCGCCCACGTTGTCCGCGATGGTGGCGGCGTTGCGCGGGTCGTCCTCGGGGATGCCCTGCTCGACCTTGCCGACGAGGTCGGCCCCGACGTCGGCGGCCTTGGTGAAGATGCCGCCTCCCACGCGCATGAACATCGCGATGAGCGCCGCGCCGAGCCCGAAGCCCTCCAGCACCCTGGGCGCGTCGGCGGCGTACACCAGGACGACGCAGGAGGCGCCCAGCAGGCCCAGGCCCACCGTGCACATGCCGACCGCGCCGCCGGTACGGAAGGCGAGCGTCATGGCACGGCGCGCGGCGGCGGCCTGGGCGGCGGTGAGGCCGCCCGGAGCGGCGGGCCCGCCCGGTTCGGACGGCGGCGGGCCGGACGGGCCGGGGGCCGGGGCCGGCGGCCCGGTCAGGGACGCCGCGCGGGCCGCGGCCGCGACCCGTACGTTGCTGCGCACCGCCAGCCGCATCCCCGCGTACCCGGTGGCCGCCGAGAACGCCGCGCCGACCAGGAAGAACACCGAACGGCCGACGCGCTGCTCCCAGTCGTGCGCCGGCAGCGGTACGAGCAGGAGGAACACGACGGCGGCGAAACCCCCGACCGTGCTCAGCTGGCGAGCCAGGTAGGCCCGGGCCCCTTCCTGGACGGCGGCGGCGATCTGCTTCATGGCGTCGGTGCCCTCGTCGGCCGCGAGCACGTGCCGGGCCAGGGCCGCCGCGACGGCCAGCGCGGCGAGCGCGACGGCCGCGACCGCCAGGACGATCACGCGGTCGCCGTGGGCCAGCTCGGCCGCCAGCGGCGGGAACGGCGCTCCGGGTGGGACGGGTCCCGCCATGTGTCCTCCTTTGCGACGGTCCTCGGGAGCGCGCCAAGGCACGGGCCGCGCGGTGGCGCCGCGGACCGGACACGCGCGGCCCCGGACGCGGGGCGCGGCCCGGGCCCCGGCGCGGACCGGCGCGCACGCGCCGGGCGGCACGTCGACCGCGGGCGGCGCCGAGCGCCGCCCGCCCCTCACGCCTGGCGCCCACGCACTCCCCGGCCACCGCGGGGAGCGCCCCGCACCGGACATCGCGGGCCCGTACGCCGTGGCCGGACGGCGCCGCGCCGAACGGACGCACGACCCGGCCCCCGGGGCACGGAGACAGCGCGGACGGACGACACCCGCCGGGGGCCGGGTCAGCAAGCGGGACGTCGTTTCCCGCGGGCACCAGGGTCACACGCGGCATTCCCACCAGGGCGCGGGTCCAGGGCCAGACCCTCGGGAATTCCCTCGGATGCGGCACAGCACCCTGGGACGGCGGCGAGCACGGCCGGACGCGGTACCGCGGGCACGCGGCACGATCGAGAGGACGGCCGGCCCGTGCTCGCCGCCGGGCGGAACGAACGTACGGGACGGCCGGGCGGAACGAACGTACGGGACGCAGCCGTGCGGAACGTACGGAGGCGCAGGGAGCCCAGGGGAACGCCCAACCGGGCGGCACCGCCACGACGGACGGCACGGGCCGCGCCGGTCGGGCCACGGAAGCCGCCGTGGCCAGGGGCGTCGGCGCCGGTGAACGCCCACCGCAGACGTCCTCACGCGGACGTCGTCCGCCGGAAGGCGTCCGACGACCGGGACCGGGGCCCGGCGACCGGGCGATCGCTGCTCCGGACCGCGTGGGCTATGGCAGGACGGGCGGCGGAGACGTCGGCCAGCTCATCCGGATCAGGCCCCCGGTGTCGCTCGTGGTCACCTCCACGTCGTCGACGAGCCCGCTGATGACCGCGAGCCCCATCTCGTCCTCTTCGTCGGCCGCGGCCTCCTCGTCCACGTCGGGGTGCGAGCCGGACCGCTGGCCGGCGGCGGTCGGCGCCTCGTCGCCGACCGCGATGGAGAACTTCTTCTCCTCCTCGGTCAGCACCACCCGGACCGGCGCGTTCAGGCCGTTCATCACGTGCAGGCCGACGGCGCGCGTGCACGCCTCGCCGACGGCGAGGCGCACCTCGTCGAGCACGGCCTCATCGACGCCTGCCCTGCGGGCCACGGCCGCCGCCACGAGGCGGGCGGTCCTGACGTGCTCGGGCAGAGCGCTGAAGCGGAGTTCGACGGTGGCCATGCCATCCCCCTCGGATGAATGGACGTGCATCTCAGGGGGCCGGGCGGGTCGCCCGGTGCCCCCCGCGGTCTTCCGGCCCGGCCCGACTCAGTCGGTCGCCGCGACGGCGTCGTCGACCGAGGTGTGAATCGGGAACACCTTGGTCAGGCCGGTGATGCGGAAAATCTTGAGAATGCGCTCCTGGTTGCAGACGAGGCGGAGCGAGCCTTCGTGAGCGCGCACCCGCTTCAGCCCGCCGACGAGAACGCCGAGTCCCGTGGAGTCCAGGAAGTCGACGCCCTCCATGTCAACGACCAAGTGGTAGCTGCCGTCGTTGACAAGCTCGACCAGCTGCTCCCGCAGCTTGGGCGCGGTGTATACATCGATCTCGCCACCGACCTCGACGACCGTGCGGTCGCCAACGGTCCGGGTCGACAGGGACAGGTCCACGGATCCTCCAGCACCTTGCATTGGGCGGTCGCCCCCCATGGATCGGCAACCGCCATGGCATTCAATCACTTACGGGCAGGCGTACACGACGCCCTGAGCCTATTGTCCGTCACGCCGGTGACACACTCGGTTCGATGGCCCACAACCAACTCCCGCGCCGCACGGGCACGCGCCTTCCGCCCCGGACCGTCCTCGACCGGCTGGCCACCGGTACGGACCGTGCATCGCGCATCACTCATACGGAGCACTTGCCCCCGCGTATCGGCCGCCATGCCGACTGGCCCGCGCTGATCCGCCCGGAAGTGGTGGAAGCCGTGCGCGCCGCGGGGATCGAGCGCCCGTGGGTCCACCAGGCGCGTACGGCGGAACACGCGGTGCGCGGCGAGTCGGTCGTCGTGGCCACCGGAACGGCGTCGGGCAAGTCGCTGGCCTACCTGGTCCCGGTTCTCAGCGCCCTGCTGGACGGCGTCGAGGCCGGGCAGCCGACGCCGCGCGCGGCGCCCGCGGCGGAGAGCGCGGCGCGGGGCGCGGCCGGCACCGCCGCGGGTCCCGCCGACGGGCGGCGGGCGGGCCCGAGTGGGGAGCGACGTGCGGGTCCCGCCGACGGGCGGCAGGCGAGCGGCCGGGGAGCGACCGCCCTGTACCTGTCCCCCACCAAGGCACTGGCCGCCGACCAGCGCCGCGCCCTCGCCCGTCTGGCCGCACCGCTGGGCGCCGGGGTCCGCCCGGCGTCGTACGACGGGGACACTCCGCCGGAGGAGCGCGAGTGGGCCCGCCGGCACGCGAACTATGTGCTGACCAATCCCGACATGCTGCACCGCGGCATCCTGCCCGCGCACCCTCGCTGGTCCTCCTTCCTGCGCGCGCTGCGGTACGTCGTCATCGACGAGTGCCACACCTACCGGGGGGTCTTCGGCTCCCATGTAGCCCAGGTGCTGCGCAGGCTCCGCCGGGTCTGCGCACGCTACGGCTCGCGTCCGGTCTTCCTGCTGGCCTCCGCGACCGCGGCCGACCCGGCCGTCGCGGCCACCCGGCTGACCGGCGTGCCCGTCGTGGAGATCACCGAGGACGCCTCGCCGCGCGGCGAGCTGGTCTTCGCCCTGTGGGAGCCGCCCCTGACCGACCTCCACGGCGAGCAGGGCGCGCCGGTCCGCCGCACCGCCACCGCCGAGGCGGCCGACCTGCTCACCGACCTGGCGGTGCAGGGAGTGCGCACCCTCACCTTCGTACGCTCCCGGCGCGGCGCCGAACTCGTCGCCCTGATCGCCCAGGAACGGCTGGCCGCTGTCGACCCCGCGGCCGGTCCGCCCGGCCGCCGGGCGCTGCCGGGGAGGGTCGCGGCATACCGCGGGGGCTACCTCCCGGAGGAGCGCCGGGCTCTGGAGCGCGCCCTGCACTCCGGCGAGCTGCTGGGCCTGGCCGCCACCACCGCGCTGGAGCTGGGGGTGGACATCGCCGGACTCGACGCCGTCGTCCTGGCCGGCTATCCCGGTACCCGGGCCTCCCTGTGGCAGCAGGCGGGGCGGGCCGGCCGCGCCGGAGAGGGAGCCCTCGCGATCCTGGTCGCCCGGGACGACCCGCTGGACACCTATCTTGTCCACCATCCGGAAGCCCTCTTCCGGCAACCGGTGGAGTCCACCGTCCTCGACCCGGACAACCCGTACGTTTTGGCGCCCCACCTGTGCGCCGCCGCCGCTGAGCTGCCGCTCACCGAAGCGGATCTGGAGTCGTTCGGCCCGGCCGCCGGGGAGGTGCTGCGGCGGCTGGAGGAGCGGAAGGTGCTCCGCCGCCGCGCCGCCTCCTGGCACTGGACCCGGCGCGAGCGGGCCGCCGATCTGACCGACATCCGCGGGGAGGGCGGCCGACCCGTGCAGGTCGTGGAGGCGGAGACCGGGCGGCTGCTGGGCACCGTGGACGCGTCGGCCGCGCACACCACGGTCCACGAAGGCGCCGTGCACCTGCACCAGGGCCGGACGTACCTGGTCGGACAGCTCGACTTGGAGGACGCGGTCGCTCTCGTAGCGGAGGCCGATCCGCCGTATTCGACCACGGCCCGGGACTCCACGGCGATCTCGATACTGGAGACGGACACCGAGGTGCCGTGGGGAGACGCGCGGCTGTGCTTCGGCTCGGTGGAGGTCACCAACCAGGTCGTCTCCTTCCTGCGCCGCAGGCTGGTGACCGGCGAGGTCCTGGGCGAGTCCAGGCTCGACCTGCCGCCGCGCACCCTGCGCACCCGTGCCGTGTGGTGGACGGTCACCGAGGACCAGCTCACCGCCGCGCACGTGACGCCGGAGGCCCTCGGCGGCGCCCTGCACGCCGCCGAGCACGCCTCCATCGGCATGCTGCCGCTGTTCGCCACCTGCGACCGCTGGGATATCGGCGGCGTGTCGGTGCCGCTGCATCCCGACACGGGGCTCCCGACCGTCTTCGTCTACGACGGCCATCCGGGTGGCGCGGGCTTCGCCGAACGCGCCTACCGCACCGCCGAGCGCTGGCTGTCGGCCACTCGGGAGGCGATCGCCGCCTGCGAGTGCGATTCCGGCTGCCCGTCGTGCATCCAGTCCCCCAAGTGCGGCAACGGCAACGACCCGCTCGACAAGAAGGCAGCCATCCGGCTGCTGACCACCCTCCTGGCGGAGGCTCCCGGCGTACCGGACGCCCCGGAGCGGACCTGACAGCCCGGCCGGACCGGACGGCCGTGCCGGGACGCCGGGCCTGCCGCACCGACCGAGCGGCGCCCGAATCGGCCGCCGGTCCCGGCCTCGGCGCTCCGCGCCGTCCACAGCCGAGGCCTCCGGCCTTTCTGCCCCCAGCCCGTCAGCACGGGCGCCGGCCGTATGCCCGGCCACACGGGTGCCAGGCGCCTGCCCGGCGGCGCGGGCCCGCCCGGGGCCTGGTCGGCCGCCGGCTGACCAGGCGAACGCCGACTGGGGGACACGGCCCACACCCAGAGGCAACGGCCCGATCGCCGGCCCCGCTCGCGACCGCGCCTGCGGGGTGAACGGACCGGCCCGCGCCCGGGCAACCACCTCAGCTGTCTCTCCCTGGACCCCGCAGCGCACCACTCGAACTCCCTGGGCGGCCGCCACCCGCCGGGCCAGGGCACACGCCGTCTCCTCGCCCTGCAGAGCGTGGTCCGCCGCGGCCAGCGCCGCCATGTCGGCCGCGGCACCTGCCCGGTGGCGCGCCGCCATGATCTGACCGGCCGCCAGGGCGGCAGCGAAGACGGCGCACAGGGCCACGGCCACGGCCGCGGTCCACACCGTCGCCGACCCGCGGTCTCCCTCTCGCCCTCGACCCCTCTCCCTGTACCAGGTCCTGGGCCACGCCGGTCCGCGCCCTCGGGCGGACGCGGCCGTGAGCACGCGTCCGCCGACGGGCGTATCCGTCCTCACGGCACCGCCTCGCCGTTCGCGCCGACGGCGTCCTCGGAGAGCGCCGCCGCCTCGGCCTTCAGGCGCAGGGCCAGCGGGCCCGGCCCGACCGCCCGGGTCTCGACCCGGACTCGTACCAGGTCTCCCTGGCGCCACAGCTCGACCTGGGCACCGCGCGGCCCGGCCGACCGGGCGGCGGCCAGCGCGGCCGCCTCCGGCTCCGACCGCGCGGCGGCGCGTGCCCCGGCCCGCGCCGCGTCGACGCACTGCAACTGCGCGGTCACGGCCATCAGCCCCCACATCAGGGCCACCCCGAACAGCGCGAGCACGGGCAGGGCGACCGCCGCCTCCGCCGTGACGAACCCCCGGTCACCTCCGGTGGACGTCCCGCCGCCGATCAGGACGCGGCCGCTCCCGAACACCGCGCGCCTCCGGGAGCGGCCCGCCCTCGCGACACCGCGGCCGACGCCACGCCCGGCCCTGCCTACCGGCCCACCGCACCCTTTTCTGAGAGAGTGCCCTACGGGAGCGGGCCCGCCTGGCACGCCGCGCTTACCGTGCCCGCCCAGCCCAGGGGCCGTGCCGGGCCCGCCACAGCCGCCGGGGGACTCGTCCCGCCCGTCCCGCCCGTCTAAAGCGTCAAAACTGCGCATCGAGCGCCTTCTCGATCACCTTGTGCAGCGCCGCGCTGACGGTGCCGCTGGTCACCACCTTGTAGAGAACGGCGGCGAAGGCGCACGCCGCGATCGTCCCGATCGCGTACTCGGCTGTGGCCATGCCCGCCTCGGCCCTCGCGCGCAGTGCCGCGCGCCTCCGGGCCCACCATCGCTTCACCATCACGACCTCCCTGATCTCGCTTCTCACTGTTTTTCCCGGCGCCTTGCCCGCGCGGGTCCGACCGCGCGGGCGGACGACGGGTCATCCCCCGGACGCCAGGCCGTCCGCCAGGCCGATCAGCACCGGCGCCACGCCGAGCAGAAGGAACGCGGGCAGGAAGCACAGCCCCAACGGCACGGTGGCCAGCACACCGGCCCGCCGGGCCCGCTCCGCCGCCGCCCGCGCCTGCTCGGCTCGGCAGCCGACCGCCACCATGGACACCGACTCCACAGCCGGCACGCCCGTGGTCCCGGCTCGCTCCAGACAGGTCGCCAGTGCGCGCGCTCCGGGCAGCTCGCCCACACGCCCCCACGCTTTCGCGGGATCGCCGCCGAGCCGCAACTCCGCCGCGGCGAGGGCCAGCCGCTCGCCCACCGGTCCGCCGAGCGACCTGCCCACGGCCTCGGCGGCCTGTTGGGGGCCGGCACCCGCCGCCAGACAGGCGGCCAGCAGGTCCGCGGCCAGCGGCAACTGCCGGGCCGCGCGCCCGCCATCCCCGTCGCGGCCGGGCCCGGCCTGCCCGCCGGACGTGCGCGAGCGCCGCCACCGCACAGCGGCGTACCCCGCCGCCAGTCCGGCCGCGCAGCCCAGCGGCCCGCCGACCAGCACCAAGCCGCAGAGCACGGCACCGGCGGCGGGAAGCCAGGCCTTCACACCGGCGGCCGCGGCACCGAGCCAGGGCCGACGCACCCGGCCGCCCCGCCGCTCCGGCTCGCGTTGCCCGCCCAGTAGCGCGACGAGCCGCCGACGGCCCGTACGACCGCGCCGGACCTCGGCCGCCACCAGCGCGGCACACAGGGCGGCGGCCGCCACCGAGACCGTGATCCCCAGCCTGTGGACAACGTCAGCGCTCATCGGGCCTGCCCTCCTTTCCGCCCGGCCGGACCGCCGCCCGCACCACGCGCGTCGTCCAGGCGAACCCCGCCCACGCCAGCGAACCGCCGACCAGCAGGCAAGCCAGCCCGGCCGGCGTGTGCAGCAGGACCCGGAGCGGCCCGGCGCCCAGCGCGCCACCCATGAGCAGTCCGAAGACGGGCAGCACGAGCAGCACGGCGGCCGTGACGCGCGGCGTCGCCAGCTGGGCTCGCAAGTCCTCCTCGCGGTCCCGTTCGGCACGCAGGGCCGCGGCCACCCGGTCGAGACCCACCGCCAGTCCGGCACCCTCGTCGACCGCCACCTGCCAGCAGGCCGCCACGCCGGTCAGCCCTTCCACTCCCGGCACCCGGGCCGCGCGGCGCAACGCGTCCGGCACGTCCCCGCCGAACCGCGCCGCCGCGGACACCAGCCCCCATCGCTCCCCCAGGTCTCCCGAGGGCGCGGCCAGCAGCGCCTCTCCCGGCTGCCGCCCGGCCCGCAGCTCCCCGGCCACCGCGCCGCACAACTCGATCACCGCGGCAGCGCGCCGGGCACGCTCCCGTGCGGCGTGGCGGGTACGCAGCCGACGGCCGACCAGCGGCACGGCGACCGCCGCCGCGAGCAGTGGCAGCGGTGACGCGCCCAGCAGCGCGACCACCAACCCGGCCGGCAGGCACAACAGCTCACGGCCCAGCCGCCCGCCGTAGCGCACCCGCCACCGCTCCCGCACCGCCAGGACCGCCTCGGCCAGCCGCCGTAACCGGGCCGACCCGGGCGGCTCCACGCCTGCGCCGCCCGCGAGCAGCAGCCTGGCCCGTCGCGGATCGTGCCCTCGCCCGGCGAGCACCCAGGCCGCTGCTCCCGCGCACAGGGCCGCTCCCAGCGGCAGTCCCTGGCCGGCCGTCTCGCCCATCGTCACGCCGCACCTCCGCCCCGCGCGCACAGCCGTTGGAGCCGCTGCCAGCCGACCGCCCGCTCGAAGCCCTCCGGGCCCCACACCGCCGCGGGCACGGTCGTGACGATTCCCGTCCGCTCCCGGTCGAGGACGTGCAGCTCGGCCACCCGGCGCCGCCCGCCCCGGTCCCGCACCATGTGGACCACCACGGACACCGCCGCCGCGAGCTGACTGTGCAGTGCCGCCCGGTCGAGCCCGGCCATGGAACCGAGGGCTTCCAGCCGGGCCGGTACGTCCCCGGCCGCGTTGGCGTGCACCGTCCCGCAGCCGCCCTCGTGGCCGGTGTTCAAGGCGGCGAGGAGGTCGGCGCACTCCGGGCCCCGCACCTCGCCGATCACGAGCCTGTCCGGGCGCATGCGCAGCGCCTGCCGCACCAGGTCCCGCAGGGTGACCAGGCCCATGCCCTCCTGGTTGGCCGGCCGCGTCTCCAGCCGCACCACGTGCGGGTGGTCGGGCCTGAGCTCTGCCGAGTCCTCGGCGAGCACGATCCGCTCGTCGGCGGGCACCAGGCCGAGCAGGGTGCTCAGCAGCGTCGTCTTGCCGGATCCCGTGCCGCCGCTGACGAGGTAGGACAGCCGCGCGTCCAGCACCGACCGCAGCAGCTTCGCGCCGCCGGGCGGAACCGTCCCCGCGCCGGTCAGCTCCGTCAGGGAGAACGCTCGCGGCCGCACGACGCGCAACGACAGGCAGGTCGAACCGACCGCCACCGGTGGCAGCACCGCGTGTAGCCGCGCCCCGTCGGGCAGCCGGGCGTCCACCCACGGCCGGGCGTCGTCCAGCCGCCGACCGGCCACCGAGGCCAGCCGCTGCGCGAGGCGGCGCACCGCGGCGGCGTCGGGGAAGCGGACGTCCGCCCGCTCAAGGCCCGAGCCCCGGTCCACCCAGACCTGTCGCGGCCCGGTGACCAGCACGTCGGTGACGTCAGGTGCGGCGAGCAGCGGCTCGAGGGGACCGGTGCCGACCAGCTCCGAACGCAAGGCCTCGACGACGCCCAGCACCTCCGTGTCGCCGAGCAGCCGCCCCTCCTCCCGCAGCGCCGCCGCCACCCGCGCGGGCGTCGGCTCCGCACCGCTCAGGGCCAGCCGCCGACGCACCGCGTCCAGCAGGGTGGGAGACACACCGCTCATGCCGGCACCCCTCCCGTGCTGGGCAGTACCCGGGACCAGAACTCCGCGCAGAACCGGGCCAGCGGGCCGCGCGCGCCGGCTCCCGGCGGGTCTCCTCTGTCGAGGGCTTCCAGCAGGCCCGGCTCGTACGGCAGCTCGCCGGCCAGCGGCAGCCGCAGCAGCCGCGCGACCTCCTCGTCCTCCAGCCCGGCGCCGAACGGCCCGCGCACCACGACGCGCAGGTCACGCAGGACCATGCCGACCGTCGACGCCACCCGGTCGGCGGCCGCGACGGCGCGCAGCTCGGCGGGCACGACGAGCAGGCCGAGGTCCGTCTGCGCGAGGGCTTCCGCCGTCGCGTCGTCCACCCGCCGCGGCAGGTCCACGACCACGACGCCGCCGCGGCGCCGCGCCGCGGCCAGCACCGCCCGCATCGCCGACGGCGCGATGGTGACGCAGTCACCGCGGTCCCAGCTGAGCACCCGAAGGGAGTGCAGCCACGGCAGGGACTCCTCCAGTGCGCTCCCAGCGACCCGCCCACGGGATGCGGCGAAGGCGGGCCACCTGAGTCCGTCCGCGCTCTCCCCTCCGAGCAGCACGTCGAGGCCGCCGCCGAGCGGGTCGCCGTCGACGAGCATGGTGCGACGGCCCGCCCGGGCCGCGCTGACCGCGAGCGCGCAGGCCAGCGTGCTCGCACCAGCGCCTCCCCGGCCGCCGACGACCCCTACGGTCAGGGCCTGTTCTCCCGCGCCCTCCGCGGCGTCCGCGATGCGGTCCACCAGCCATGTCTCGGCGTCGGGCAGGATCGCCACGTTGTCCGCGCCGATGGCCATGGCCCGGCGCCAGATGCCGTGGTCATCGAGGTCTCGCCCGACGAGCAGCACCCCCGCCCTGCGGCCACGGCCTTGCAACCGGGCCGCGCAGTCGTCACCGACGATCACCAAAGGTGCGCTCTCCCAGCTTCCCGGCTGGGCGGCCGCGCCATGGGCCACCTCAGGCTCGGCGCCGGCCGCGGCGCACAGCCGCAGCAGGTCGTCCAGAAGGTCCTCGTCCTCGGTCACGATCAGCGGCTTGCTCCGCTGCTCCTGACCTGTCGTCAACCGCTCCGGTGTGATGGGTCCAGCCACGGATCCCCTCCCGTCTTTGTTACGCGCTCTCACTTCCGCGAACATCAAGCGCGCAGTTCCGCGAACCTCGCGGAGAAATCACCGTGCGGCGATCTGGGAAATCTTGGGGATCTTGGTCCGAAACTGGGGACAACCCATAGGTTGTGAATAACTCCGTCACCTATACAGGTGACTTCCAGAGAGCAGTCTGGCGGTGACTCACAGTTACAGTCCACACTCGGATGACGAGGCGGGCGCCAGACCCGGACGGGGGGATCATGATCCGATGAGCACACCGAAAAGGCACCCGGACATGCGACGACCCCCGCCGGGGGGGAGAGCGGGGGTCGTCTCCACGGCCGACTCGGGGGGGGAGGAGTCGGACCGGGTTAGCACGGTCGCGAACGATCCGTGACTTCCATGGTGTACCCGAGAGCCTTCGCAAGCAAACCCACGCGCCTGAGCTTACGCCGAATGGCGGGCCCCTATGCTCAGCCTCGTGGAAAACCACTCCTTGCCCCGCACAGCCGCCTTCTTCGACCTGGACAAGACGGTCATTGCGAAGTCGAGCACCCTCGCCTTCAGCAAGTCCTTCTACCACGGCGGACTGATCAACCGTCGCGCAGTACTGCGTACCGCCTACGCGCAGTTCGTCTTCCTCGCCGGCGGAGCCGATCACGACCAGATGGAGCGCATGCGAGAGTACCTTTCCGCGCTCTGCCGCGGGTGGAACGTCCAGCAGGTCCGGGAGATCGTCGCGGAGACCCTGCACGACCTCATCGACCCGATCATCTACGACGAGGCCGCCTCGCTCATCGAGGAACATCACGCCACGGGGCGGGACGTGGTGATCGTCAGCACGTCCGGTGCCGAGGTGGTGGAGCCGATCGGCGAACTCCTCGGCGCGGACCGGGTAGTGGCCACCCGCATGGTGGTGGCGGACGGCGTGTTCACCGGCGAGGTGGAGTACTACGCCTACGGCCCGACCAAAGCGGAGGCCATCACCGAGCTGGCCGCCTCGGAGGGGTACGACCTGGCCCGCTGCTACGCGTACAGCGACTCTGTGACGGACCTGCCGATGCTCCAAGCGGTCGGACACCCGCACGCGGTGAACCCCGACCGCGCGCTGCGCCGCGAGGCCGCCACCCGCGGCTGGCCGGTCCTCTCCTTCCACCGCCCGGTTCGGCTGAAGCAGCGCCTCCCGTCGCTGGCCATGCCGTCCCGACCGGTGCTCGCCGCGGCAGCGGCGGCGGTGGGAGCGGCCGCCGCCACCGCCGGCCTGGTGTGGTACACGAACCGTCGACGCGTTCCCTATGTCCACATTTGAAGCTAAAAACAAAGATCTATGGTGAGGGGTTCCACTTCACCCCTGGCAGGAGTAGAAAGGAGTTAACGGCCCGCGGAGACCAGAGGCGTCTGGAAAGGATTCCTCGAAGAACCGAGGCCCCACGGACCGGACACGTACGTCGGGCACCCACGCGACGCCGACCCGTCGATTACGGGCCAGCCGCATCAGGTGACGGGCGAAGCTCCCGACCTGATGGGCGAAACGAGTGCACGCACTGGTAACCCGGGCGCACGTGCCAGCGGCGGCACCGATCCCAGACCGGGGCCGCCGCTATCTGTGCCGAGCTTGGCGCGATCCTGCCGACGTCGCGTGGGCCCGAAAGCCCGGCGCCGCCTAAGCCACGCCCCAGCCACCGACGCTGACGGCTCCCGTACGGGCACCTGGCCGGGGACCGGGCCAGCGCGTACAGGTCGGGCGCGCGTGACCGGTTCTCCCCCATGGCACGCACGGCCCGAGCACAACAGGCGCGTCCTCGCCATCCACGCGTGGGCGGCCAGAGTCGCCAAGGCCCCACATGGAAAAATGGAAAAGGGGGCGCGCCGACGCGGTCAGGCCGCCCCGCGCTGGAGGGCCTCGCAGACGGCCGTGCTCTCCCGGGCCCCGAGTTGGATCGCCCGCCCGCAGTGGGCGATCCACGCCGCCACACCCGCCGGCGTCCCCGACACGTACCCTTCGAGCGCCGCCAGGTACGCGTCGCGGCCCAGCTCCGCGTGCCCGGCCTCGGCCGGGCAGACCGCCTTCGGGTCCAGACCGCTGCCGACCAGCACGATGCGCTCGGCCGTGCGCGCGACCAGGCCGTTGTAGGTGCGGAAGGGCCGCAGGGCCAGCAGTTCGCCGTGCACCACCGCGGCTGTCACCAGGGCAGGGGTTCCAGCCGGGCCCCCCGCCCGCGCGGCGCCGCCGACCGGGCCCGGCACCCCCCGGCCTCCGTCCGCGCCCTGGCTCGGCCCCAGCAGGCTCCGGCCCGGCCCGGACTGCCGCGTGCCGTGCGCCCCACCCGACTCGATCAGGATCCGCGCGAGCCCGTCGAGCCGGGCCGCCACCTCGTCCGCGTGCGGCACGGCAAGCTGCACCAGGGGTTCCTCGACCGCCTCACCCGGGCGCCGGGGCCGTCCCACCGCCTCGTGCGGCTCGGCGCCTCCACCGGCCAGCAGGTGCAGCCGGGCCAGCACCTGCAAAGGCGACTGCCGCCAGACGCTCAGCAGCTGTCCCGCCTCGGCGGTCAGCCGCAGAGCCGCGCCCACCGTGCGCGGCTCTCCCGACACCCCGAAGTCGGTACGCCGTCGGACCTCCTCCAGCGCCCAGTCGGCGCCCGCGAGCGCCGCGGAGCCGCGAGCGCCGCGCAGCGCCGCCTCGGAGGTGATCTCGTTGCTGCGCCGTCGCATCACCCGGTGTCCGTAGACGCGGTCCACCGCCGTGCGCACGGCGTCGACGGACTCCGCCACGCCAGGCAGTTCGGCGAGGGGCGCGAGCGGTTCCGCTGCGCTACTCATGGGTACATCCTCATGGATACGACCCTACGCACTCCAGCCACCCACCCCCACGTTTGAGTGGTCTTCTTCACCCAAGTGTCAGCCGCAAGGGGATCGCTCGCATAGGCTAGGTGAACATGAAGATCGCTTTCGTAGGCAAGGGCGGCAGCGGAAAGACAACGCTGTCCTCTCTGTTCATCCGCCACCTCGCCGCCACCGACGCCCCCACCGTCGCCGTCGACGCCGACATCAACCAGCACCTGGGCGCAGCCCTCGGTCTGGATGAGGCGGAGGCCGCCGCACTGCCCGCGATGGGCGCCCATCTGCCTCTCATCAAGGAGTACCTGCGCGGGACGAACCCCCGGATCGCGTCCGCCGACACCATGATCAAGACGACCCCGCCCGGCGCGGGATCGCGGCTGCTCAGGATCGACGAGGACAATCCGGTCTACGCCGCCTGCGCCCGCACCGTGGAGTTCGAGCGCGGACGCGTGCGCCTGATGGCCACCGGCCCGTTCACCGAGTCCGACCTGGGCGTGGCGTGCTACCACTCCAAGGTGGGAGCGATCGAGTTGTGCCTCAACCACCTCGTGGACGGCCGCGACGAGTACGTCGTCGTCGACATGACGGCGGGCAGCGACTCGTTCGCGTCGGGGCTGTTCACCCGCTTCGACACGACGTTCCTCGTCGCCGAGCCGACGCGCAAGGGCGTCAGCGTCTACCGCCAGTACAAGGAGTACGCGCGCGACTTCGACGTCACCCTGCACGTCGTCGGCAACAAGGTCCAGGGGCCCGACGACCTCGACTTCCTGCGCGAGGAGGTGGGCGACGACCTGCTCGTCACCTTCGGCCACTCCGACTGGGTACGGGCGATGGAGAAGGGTCGTCCGCACCCGTTCGCGTCGTTGGAGGAGCACAACCGCCGCGCGCTGGAGGTGCTTCACGAAGCCGTGGACATCTCGTACGAGCGACGGGACTGGACGCGCTACACCCGCCAGATGGTGCACTTCCACCTGAAGAACGCGCAGAGCTGGGGCAACGCCCGGACCGGCGCCGACTTGGCCGCCCAGGTCGATCCCGCCTTCGTGCTGGGCGAGTTCGCCACCGGTGAGCCGCCGGTGCCTGCCCCGCAGCCCGCCTAGGCAGCCCGCCGCACGGAGGGCGGCCCTGCGGCGAGATAGCCCGGCCAGCCGCCCTCCGGCGCCCTGCCCACCCCCAGCGCGCGCAGCCGGGCCAGGACCGCCGGCTCCTGCGCGTCCAGCCAGTCGGCGAGCTGTTTGAAGGAGACGCAGCGGACGTCGGGCATGGGGCAGACGGTCTTGATGGTGTCCTCGACGGCGCGCATGTAGGTACCGCCGTTCCAGGACTCGAAGTGGTTGCCGACGAACAGCGGGGCGCGATTGCCCTGGTAGGCCCGGTAGAAGGCGGCGAGCAGGCCTCGGCGCATCTGCTCTCCCCAGGCGGCGTGCCGCGCCGGGTCGCCCCTGGTCGTCCCCGACTGGTTGGCGAGAAAGTTGTAGTCCATGGACAGCGTCTCGTAGGAGTGGCCGGGCATCGGGACTTGCTGGAGCGGGAAGTTCCAGATCCCGTCGGTCTTGTCCGGCCAGACCTGCAGGCCCCCGGACGAGCTGGCGTCGTAGCGGAAGCCCATCGCCTTGGCCGCAAGGAGGAGGTTCCGCTGTCCCTCCAGGCAGGGGGCCCGGCCTCCGACGAGTTCCCTGGCGTAGTCGAAGGGCAGCGGAGGCTCGTCGGCCAGCCCCGTGGTGGTCTTCCAGTGCTGGACGAAGTACCGGGCCTGCCGGGTCTCGCTGATCCACTCTTCTGTGGTCCAGGTGCCGACGCCGCCGTCGGGCCCGCAGAAGTGCCCGTTGAAGTGGGTGCCGACCTCGCTGCCCTCCAGCCAGGCACCGCGCAGCTGTTCGAGGGTGTTACGGATACCGTCGATGTCGTTGAAACCGATCTCCGACGCTCCACGCTGGTGGCGCGGCGGGGCGTACAGGGCACGCTTCTCCGCGGGCAGCAGGTAGACACCGCTGAGGAAGTACGTCATGGAGGCGCCGTACGCTCTGCCGACCGCCCGGAAGTGGGAGAACAGCCGCTGACCGTCCTCTCCCGCGCCGTCCCAGGAGAAGACAACGAACTGGGGTGGCGTGTCGCCGGGTTTCAGCCGCTCGGCTCTGGGCTGCCGCGGCTGCCGACCGGTGTAGGCGGTGGAGCCGTCGCCGATGAGCCGGACCGGGCCCGCGGGGTATCCCGGGCCGCCCCATCCCCGTCCGCTGTCAGCTCCCTGGCCTCCTGTGCAGGTGGCCGCCATGGCCAGTATCGCCGCGATGACGAACCCCGCAGTGACGTTTCTTCCCGCCGCCATGCCAGCACCTCGTCCTTCTCGCGCACAGCCCGGGAGCTCCGAGCGAATCAGTGCCAACCTGACATGACTCTGGAAAAAGGCAGAACATGATAAGCCATTTAAAATGACTATTCACTCGATCGAATGAATGCCCCCCTCATTGGCTCAAAAAATCTTCCCCATGACTTTACTTGGCATTACTATTCATTTACTAAGCCTTGAGGGTGACCGCCTCGAAGGCCAACTACCGCAGTACGCCGTGACCCACGGCCGCACCCTTGTCGGCTCGCGGCCGCGCAGCCCCGGAGGAGACGGGAATGCCGCAGCTCTTGGACCGGACCAGCCAGGCGTTAGGCCGCCGTCGCCTCTCCGTCTCGATCGCCGTCCTCGGGATCACCATGACCTCGGCCCTCGGCATCGGCCTGGCCACCGACACCGCAGCCTGGGCCGGGCTGACGGGGGTCGCGGTGGCAGGGTGCTGGCTCGCCCTGCTCGCCGCGCCGCGCGCCCGCACGGCGGGCACTCCCCGCACCACCCCTGGCGACAGCACCGCTGACGACGGCGCGGGGGACGGCTCCCGGCGCGCCCGGGCCGGGGCGTTCGGACGCCGCCGCACCCGCGCCCGCTGCCAGGCGGCATCAGCCGCGCAGGCAGATCGCCCGTGGACACCGTGGCGCGAGCGCCAGGAGGGAGAGGAGGACCAGGCCGAACCGACGACCACGCACGGCGAGGGCCATCTGCTGGGCGGTGTGAGCGCCTTCCAGCGGGACACCGCTCCGCTCGTGCGCGAGGAGCTGGCACGGCTCGCGCGCGAGGGTCAGCGCCCCACCCACCTCTTTCTGACCTGCGCCGACTCCCGCCTGGTCACCAGCATGATCACGGCGAGCGGTCCGGGAGACCTCTTCACCGTGCGCAACGTGGGCAACCTGATCCCGCCGCCCGGCTCTGAAGGAGGGTGCGACTCGGTGGGGGCGGCGATCGAATACGCGGTGGAGGTGCTGCGGGTCAGCGGCATCACGGTGTGCGGGCACTCCGGATGCGGCGCCATGCAGGCGCTGCTCGACTCCGCCGCGCCCGGCCCGAGGACAGCGGCGCCGAAGGCGGCCGTGCCTGGCGCAGTCCCGTTCACCGGCACGACGCCCGCCGGGTCTCCTGCGTCGGCGGGCACACCTGCCGGGTCCACCGCTCCTCCGGACTCGCCGACCGCCTCTTCCGCTGCCTTTTCCGCTGCCTCTCCCGCCGCCTCTCCGGACGCGCCCGCCACGCCGACGCCGCTCTCGCGCTGGCTGCTCCACGGCCGTCCGAGCCTGGCCCGCATGCAGCGCATCGGGCGGCTGGGCCGCGGTGAGGTCGCCCTGGCCAACCGGCCGGTGGCCGACGAGACCGAGCGGCTGGCGCTGGTCAACGTGATCCAGCAGCTCGACCACCTCAGGCAGCACCCGAGCGTGGCGCGTCGGCTGGCGGAGGGCGGACTGCAGCTGCACGGCATGTACTTCCACGTGGGCGAGGCACAGACATACATGCTGGACCCTGGCTCGGGCCGGTTCGCAGCCGTGCGCCCAGGACCGCGCCGCCGCGCCCGCCAGCCGGACCCGCGCGGCAGCGACCCCACCGGGCGCCGTACGCCGGACGTGCTGGATGCGGTATGAGATAGCGATCACCCACCACAGGTCTAGACCACCTTCGGGCCACCGCCCTTGTCACACCGCGCGGAGGCTGATGAGCTATCGCCTGGGACACATCAGGCACCCTGCGAATGGGAGAAGTCGTGAGCAACCAAAGCCTGGCCAACCTGCTTCGGGAGGAGCGTCGCTTCGCGCCGCCCGCCGACCTGGCCGCGCACGCCAACGTCACCGCGGAGGCGTACGAGCAGGCGAAGACCGATCGCCTGGGCTTCTGGGCGGCGCAGGCTCGTCGGCTGACCTGGTCCAGCGAGCCGGCCCAGACGCTCGACTGGTCCAAGCCTCCCTTCGCGAAGTGGTTCGCCGACGGCAAGCTCAACGTGGCGTACAACTGCGTGGACCGGCACGTGGAGAACGGGCTGGGCGACCGGGTTGCCCTGCACTTCGAGGGAGAGCCGGGCGACAGCCGCTCCCTGACCTACGCCGAGTTGCAGCGCGAGGTCTCCCGGGCCGCGCACGCCCTGACCGAGTTGGGCGTGCGCAGCGGGGACCGGGTGGCCCTCTACCTGCCGATGATCCCGGAGGCCGTCATCGCGATGCTGGCCTGCGCCCGCATCGGCGCGCCGCACTCCGTGGTGTTCGGCGGCTTCTCGGCGGACGCCCTGGCCACCCGCATCCAGGACGCCGACGCCCGAGTGGTCATCACCGCGGACGGCGGCTACCGCCGCGGCAAGCCGACCGCCCTGAAGCCCGCGGTCGACGAGGCCCTGACCCGCCCCGGTACGGAGAACGTGCGCAGCGTGCTGGTGATCCGCCGTACCGGGCAGGAGACGGCCTGGGCCGAGGGCCGCGACGTGTGGTGGCACGACCTGGTCGGCCGGCAGCCGGACCAGCACACGCCCGAGGCCTTCGACGCCGAGCACCCGCTGTTCATCCTCTACACCTCCGGCACGACCGGTAAGCCCAAGGGCATCCTGCACACCAGCGGCGGCTACCTGACGCAGATCTCCTACACCCACCACGCCGTCTTCGACCTCAAGCCCGAGTCCGACGTGTACTGGTGCACGGCGGATATCGGCTGGGTGACCGGCCACTCCTACATCGTCTACGGCCCGCTGTCGAACGGGGCGACCGAGGTGCTCTACGAGGGCACGCCCGACTCCCCGCACCAGGGCCGCTGGTGGGAGATCGTCCAGAAGTACGGCGTGACGATCTTCTACGCCGCCCCCACCGCGATCCGCGCCTGCATGAAGTGGGGCGACGACATCCCGGCCAAGTTCGACCTGTCCTCGCTGCGCATCCTCGGCTCGGTGGGGGAGCCGATCAACCCGGAGGCGTGGATCTGGTACCGCAAGCACATCGGCGCGGACCGGACGCCCGTGGTCGACACCTGGTGGCAGACGGAGACCGGCGGCATGATGATCACCCCGCTGCCCGGGGTCACCGCGACCAAGCCGGGTTCCGCCCAGGTGCCGCTGCCCGGCATCTCCGCGACGGTCGTCGACGACCAGGGCGTGGAGGTGCCCAACGGCTCCGGCGGGTACCTGGTCCTCACCGAGCCGTGGCCCTCCATGCTGCGCACCATCTGGGGCGACGACCAGCGTTACGTCGAGACCTACTGGTCCCGGTTCGAGGGGCGATACTTCGCGGGCGACGGCGCCAAGAAGGACGAGGACGGCGACATCTGGCTGCTCGGCCGGGTGGACGACGTGATGCTGGTGTCCGGGCACAACATCTCTACGACCGAGGTCGAGTCGGCCCTGGTGTCCCATCCGAAGGTCGCCGAGGCGGCGGTCGTCGGGGCGACCGATCCGCAGACCACCCAGGCCATCTGCGCTTTCGTGATCCTGCGCGGCGGGGCGGCCGAGGACGACGGGCTGGTGGAGGAGCTGCGCGCCCATGTCGCCAAGCAGCTCGGCCCGATCGCCAAGCCGAAGCGCATCCTGCCGGTGGCCGAGCTGCCCAAGACCCGCTCCGGCAAGATCATGCGCCGCCTGCTGCGCGATGTCGCAGAGAACCGCGCGCTGGGCGACGTCACCACGCTCACCGACTCCTCCGTCATGGAGCTCATCCAGAAGAAGCTGCCCTCTGCCGCCAGCGAGGACTGATCAGCCGCCCGGACTGATCAGCCACTCGGGCGGGCAGAGGTAGCGGCCGGCGGGCCAGCCGTCCGGGACCAGGCCAGGAAAGGGGGTACGGGCGCCGGGCAGCGGAGGCGCCCGTACGTCTTCCGGACTACAGTGGGGTCTGCTCGCGTCAAGGACACGACAAAAATCCGCGACGCGCTTGCGTGAGTCCGTGACAACAGCTCGTTGGCGCGCCGGGAAGTCTGGTCGGCACACACCGTGCGTACACCCGTACGTACGTCCGTCCGCCGACCCCAGGAGGCCTCACCATGGCCGCGCCCGAGAACCGCTCCGAAAACCGGTCCGGCGGCCGTCCCGCTTCCCGCGCCGACCGCCCTCGCGCCGACCGCCCCCGGCCGGACACTCCCGAGACGGCCCGGACAGCCAAGGCGGCCGAGACGTCCGGAGCGGTTTCCGGCCTGCGCTCCGGGGCCCGGAAGTTCCTCGCCCGGCAGTCGCTGCCCGAGCGGACGTTCGTCACCGACGCGTTGCGCACGGAGACGGTCGGCGGTGTGATCCTCCTCGTCGCCGCGATCGCCGCGCTGATCTTCGCCAACACGCCGCTGTCCGGCGGATACCACGACCTCAGGGACTTCACGCTCGGCCCGGAGGCGCTGCACCTGCGGCTGACGGTCGGGGCCTGGGCCACGGACGGTCTGCTGACGCTGTTCTTCTTCGTCGCGGGGATCGAGCTGAAGCGCGAGCTGGTCGCGGGAGAGCTGCGCGACCCGCGGGCGGCCGCCCTGCCGGTGATCGCCGCGATCTGCGGTATGGCCGTGCCGGCCGTCGTCTATACGGTCGTCAACACCGCGGGCGGCGGCTCTCTCAAGGGCTGGGCCGTGCCCACCGCCACCGACATCGCCTTCGCGCTCGCCGTGCTCGCCGTCCTGGGCACGGCGCTGCCCGCCGCCCTGCGCGCCTTCCTGCTCACCCTGGCCGTCGTCGACGACCTCTTCGCCATCCTGATCATCGCGATCTTCTACACGACGGACATCGACTTCGCGGCCCTGGGCCTGTCCGCCGTGGGTCTGGCCGTCTTCTGGCTGCTGCACCGCAGGGGCGTGCGCGGCTGGTACGTGTACGTGCCGCTGGCCCTGGTCATCTGGTCGCTGATGCACGCCAGCGGCGTGCACGCCACCGTGGCGGGCGTGGCCATGGGCCTGATGCTGCGCTGCACCGTGCGCGAGGGCGAGCAGCGCTCCCCCGCCGAGCGCATCGAGCACCGGGTGCGGCCGCTGTCGGCGGGCCTGGCCGTGCCGGTGTTCGCCGTGTTCGCCGCCGGGGTGTCGGTCTCGGGGGACTCCGTCGCGGAGGTGTTCTCCCGGCCGGAGACGCTGGGCGTGGTCCTCGGCCTCGTCGCGGGCAAGACCGTCGGCGTCTTCGGCGGCTCCTGGCTGGCGGCCCGCTTCACCCGGGCCGAGCTGAACGAGGACCTGGCCTGGGCCGACGTGTTCGCCGTCGCCTCCCTCGCCGGGATCGGCTTCACCGTCTCGCTCCTCATCGGCGAGCTGGCCTTCCCCGGCGAGCCGGCGCTGGCCGACGAGGTGAAGACGGCCGTGCTGCTCGGCTCGCTGATCGCGGCCGTCCTCGCGGGAGTGCTGCTGAAGCTGCGTAACAACAGGTACCGCAGGCTGTGCGACGAGGAGGAGCGCGACGAGGACCACGACGGCATCCCGGACGTCTACGAGCTGCACAACCCGGAGTACCACCTGCGGATGGCCGCCATCTACGAGGAGAAGGCCGCCGAGCACCGCCGGCTTGCCGAGGCAGCAGGGTCGCGGCACTCCGGTGAGGATGGTCCGGCATGATCTGAGAGGCTTGACCGCCCGACGGACACCCCGGCAGGCGCCTGACGACGGACACCCGGCGGGATATCCCCGAGGGACATCCCCGGCACCCGGCAGGGCACCGGACCGCGCCGGAGAGGAGTAGCTCCGGCGCGACAGCCAGGCATGACAGCTCGGCACGAGAGCACGAGAACAGAAGAGCACGAACGCAGCAGAGCCAAGAGCAGCAAGAACGTGAGGAGATGGTGATGAGCGCAGCCGACGAGGGCGGCAACCGCACCCTCGGCCAGCTGGTGGCCACGGCGACCACCGAACTGTCCGCCCTGGTGCACGACGAGATCGCCCTGGCCAAGGCCGAGCTGCGGGACGGCGCCAAGCGCGCCGCCATCGGCAGCAGCGCCGGGATCGTGGCCGGGGTGCTGGTCCTCTTCTCCCTGCCGGTGCTGAGCTTCGCGCTCGCGTACGGCTTCCACGCCTGGACCGACCTGCACCTGGGCTGGTGCTTCCTGATCGTCGGCGTCCTGTACTGGCTGCTGGCCGGAGCGCTGGGCGGCCTCGCGTACGCCAAGATCCGCAAGGTGCGGCCGCCGCGGAAGTCCATCAGGGAGGCGAAGGAGACGGCCGCGGTGCTCGGAAACGTCAAACCGCACCCGCGCGCGGCCCTGAATGGCGGCCCGGCCCCCCGGGATGTGACACGCTCGTCCGCATGACGGCCCTCGACAGCTTCGATCCGGTCGTACGCCCGCCCGGACCGTGGACCCACCGGGACGTGGCGGCCAACGGCGCCCGCTTCCACATCGCCGAGCTGGGTGACGGCCCACTGGTGCTGCTGCTGCACGGGTTCCCGCAGTTCTGGTGGTGCTGGCGGCACCAGCTCGGCGCTCTCGCCGCCGCCGGCTACCGCGCGGTCGCGATGGACCTGCGCGGAGTCGGCGGCAGCGACCGTACGCCCCGGGGGTACGACCCGGCCAACCTCGCCCTCGACATCACCGGTGTGATCCGCTCGCTCGGCGAGCCCGACGCCGCGCTCGTCGGCCACGACCTGGGCGGATATCTGGCGTGGACGGCCGCGGTGATGCGGCCGAAGCTGGTGCGGCGGCTGGCGGTGTCGTCCATGCCCCACCCGCGGCGCTGGCGGTCGGCGATGCTCGCGGACGTGCGGCAGACCGCGGCGAGCTCGCACATCTGGGGGTTCCAGCGGCCGTGGCTGCCCGAGCGGCGGCTGGTCGCGGACGACGCGGCCGCCGTGGGCCGGCTGATCCGGGACTGGTCGGGCCCCCGGGCGCTGGAGGACGCGGCCGTGGAGGTCTACCGGCGGGCGATGACGATCCCGTCGACGGCGCACTGCTCGATCGAGCCGTACCGCTGGATGGTGCGGTCGCTGGCGCGGCCGGACGGCATCCAGTTCAACCGCCGCATGAAGCGGCCGGTGCGGGTGCCGACGCTGCACCTGCACGGGTCGCTGGATCCGGTGATGCGGGTGCGCAGCGCCGCGGGCTCCGGGGAGTACGTGGAGGCGCCCTACCGCTGGCGGCTGTTCGACGGCCTCGGGCACTTCCCCCACGAGGAGGACCCGGCCGCCTTCACCACCGAGCTGATCAACTGGCTCCGTGACCCCGAGCCGGACCGCTGACCCTGTACGGGGCCCCGTCCGAACACGCGTTTCACCGCTCTGCCACTTGCCCCGCGCATAGGCCAATTGCCTCACGGCCCGGCGATTACGGATCGCGGACCCCGGGCACAGTCCGGGGTATGGGCTGGACGCACGACTACCGTGACGCACCAAGCGACCGCGGCCCCGACGCCGCCGCTGCCGACGCCGCGCTGAGCGTGTCCGACCGGGGCCGTTCCTCGGACCGTCCCGGAGGCCGCAGCACCGACATCGGCATTCCGCGCATCATCCGCCGCCGCGCCCGCTGGGTGTCGGCGCGGCTGCGCCACCCTCGCGGTCGCTGATCACATCTGACCAAGACCGACACGCCGCCACCCCCGCGGCGTGACCATGCCGCGCGCCGTCCGGGGCACGCCGCCGTACGCCCGGGACACGCCCGGTAAGCGGTGCGCGCGCTCCTGTACGCGCCCGTGCGCCCCTACGTACGGGCACGCCGGACCCACCGGCCCGCGGCACGGTACGGCCCGCCCGCCGCCGGAGCGCACACCGGCGCCCGCGCGCCGCCCCGCGCCCTCACGCGCCGGCCTCCCCGTACCGCGCGCCTCGACACGCCCGGTGCGTACGCCGCGCCCGCACGCGCACGCGCCGGTCCGCTACATCGCGCACCCCTGCGTGTCGACCCGCCGGTGCGCGGCGCGCCCCTCGACGGCGTCTTCGCGCACCTCGTCCGCGGTCAGCGCGTAGCCGGTGTTCGCGTCGTCCAGGGACTTGGCGAAGACCACCCCGTACACCCGCCCCTGCGGGGTGATCAGCGGCCCGCCCGAGTTGCCCTGCCGCACCGTCGCGTACAGCGAGTACACGTCGCGGTGCACGGTGCCGCGCCGGTAGATGTCCGGGCCGTTGGCCTGGATACGGTCGCGGACGCGGGCAGAGCGCACATCGAAGCCGCCGTTCTCCGGGTAGCCGACGACGATGGCGCTGTCGCCGCTGCGCGCGTCGCCCTGGGCGAACCGCAGCGCGGGCGCGGGCAGCGACGGCACGTCCAGGACGGCGATGTCGCGCTTCCAGTCGTAGAGCACCACCCTGCCGTCGTAGAGCCGGCCCTCACCGCCTATCTGCACGGTCGGCTCGTCCACGCCGCCGACCACGTGGGCGTTGGTCATGACCCGGTCCGGCGCGAACACGAAGCCGCTGCCCTCCAGCACCTTGCCGCAGCCGGGCGCGGTGCCGACCACCTTCACCACGCTCTGCCGCGCGCGGGCGACCACCGGGCTGCCCGCGAGCGCCGGGTCGGGCGGCGGAACGTCGGTGATGTGCTCGTTGGCGAAGGGGGAGAAGACCTGCGGGAAGCCGTTCTGCGCGAGGGCCGAGGAGAAGTCGTTGAACCAGGTGTCGGCCTCCTGCGGCATCACCCGGGACACGCCCTGCAGCACCTTCGAGGAGCGCACCTCGCGGCCCAGGGTGGGCAGCGTGGAGAAGGACAGCGCGGTGCCCAGCAGCCAGGCGACCAGCAGCATCGCGACGACGTTCACCAGCGCGCCACCGGTGGCGTCCAGGGCGCGCGCGGGCGACCAGGTGATGTGCCGGCGCAGCTTGCCGCCCAGGTGGGTGGTGGCGGCCTGGCCGATCGAGGCGCACACGATCACCAGCATGACCAGCACGATCGAGGCGACCGTGCCCGGCGAGGCGTTGTCCGAGGCCTCGTCCCAGATGACGGGCAGCAGGTAGACGGCGAGCAGGCCGCCGCCGAGGAACCCGATCACCGACAGCACGCCGACGACGAACCCCTGGCGGTAGCCGACGACCGCGAACCACACCGCGGCGAGCAGCAGCAACACGTCCAGCACGTTCACCGGCACACCGTCTCACGCACGGCGGCCGAGCGGGACGCGCCGGGACCGGTCCCAGGGCCGCTCCCACCCCGCGAAGTGCAGGATCCGGTCGATGACACCGGCCGTGAACCCCCACACCAGGGCTCCGCCGACCGAGAACGACGGGCCCTGGTAGCCGCTCGGGTGCACGGTGACTGCCCGGTTGGCGGGGTCGGTGAGGTCCGCGACGGGCACGGTGAACACCCGGGCCGTCTCGCCCGGGTCCACCGGCGCCACCGGGCTCGGCTCGCGCCACCAGCCCAGGACGGGCGTGACGACGAAGCCGCTCACCGGGATGTACAGCCGCGGCAGCACGCCGAAGACCTGCACTCCCGCCGGGTCCAGGCCGGTCTCCTCGGCCGCCTCCCGCAGCGCCGCGCGCACCGGGCCGGGGCCGTCCGGGTCGCCGTCCTCCGGGTCGAGCGCGCCGCCGGGGAAGGACGGCTGGCCCGCATGGGAGCGCAGCGAGCCGGCCCGCTCCAGCAGCAGCAGCTCAGGCCCGTACGCGCCGTGCCCGAACAGGACCAGCACCGCGGACGGGCGGCCGCCCTCCTCCGGCGGCAGGAACCGGCTGAGCTGCCGGCCCTCGATCGTCTCCACCGCCCGCGCCACCGGCTCCAGCCACTGCGGCAGCCCGTGTGCGCTGATGGCGGCCTCTTCGCCGAACGTGCTCGTCACTCAGGCCCCCAGCGGGGCGGCGGGCCTACCCGGGTAGTCGGCCGGCGGCCGCAGCCGCTGCCCGGGCTGGCCGCCCAGCTCGTACTTCAGCAGCTTCCCGGCCTTCTCCGGGTCGGTCTCCCCCTCGCCGTACGACGGGCACAGCGGCGCGATCGGGCAGGCGCCGCAGGCGGGCCGGCGCGAGTGGCACGTGCGGCGGCCGTGGAAGATGATCCGGTGCGAGAGCATCGTCCACTCGCTCTTGGGGAACAGCTCGGCCACCTCCGCCTCGACCTTGTCCGGGTCCTCCTGCGCTGTCCACTTCCAGCGCCGCACCAGCCGCCCGAAATGGGTGTCAACGGTCAAACCGGGTACGCCGAACGCGTTCCCCAACACAACATTGGCCGTCTTACGGCCGACACCGGGCAGCGTCACCAGGTCGGCGAGGCGGCCGGGCACCTCGCCCCCGAACCGGTCGCGCAGCGCGGTGGACAGGCCGATCAGGGACCTGGCCTTGGCGCGGAAGAAGCCGGTCGGCCGGATCAGCTGCTCCAGCGTCTCGGGATCGGCCGCGGCCATGTCCTCGGGCGTGGGGTAGGCGGCGAAGAGGGCGGGGGTGGTCTGGTTGACGCGCAGGTCGGTGGTCTGGGCGGACAGGACGGTGGCCACCAGGAGCTGGAAGGGGTTGTCGAAGTCCAGCTCGGGGTGGGCGTACGGGTACAGCTCGGCCAGCTCGCGGTTGATCCGCCGGGCGCGGCGGACCAGGGCCAGCCGCGACTCGGCCCGCGCGACGGGCCGGGTGACGGCGACCCGGTCTGCCGCCTGGGCCGCCGCGACGCGCGCCCGGGAGGCACCGGTACGCGCGCGGGGGACGCCGTCCGCGGCGGCGGCCCGTACGGCGGCACCCTCGGGGACCTCGGCGGCACCGGCCGCGACGTCCTCGCAGGCCCCGGCCGGTCCGCATGGTGGAGCCGCTGGGGCCTGCCGGGCAGCACTGCTCCTTTTACCCGCCTTTGCCGCTTTCACGGCAGCCGCGGGGCTCTGTTCGCCCACAGCAGAATCCCGAGGTACGCTCACCCGTCCGGCCCCCTTGCCCTGTGCTCTCACCGGCCTATTGGACACCCGGCAAGCCTAAGCCCCGCCACCGACATCCGCCCCGGCCGCCGGAAATCGCCGATCCAATCCGACCCCTGGCGTACGGACCCGGGGGCGGGTGCGTCAGACTTGTGATTGATCGCACTGCATAACCGTCCGGCATGATGGGGATCCACGGTCCCCTGTGCAGGTCGACAAGGAGAGTTCTTGTGGACGACGTTCTGCGGCGCGCCCCGCTCTTCGCGGCGCTCGATGACGAGCAGGCCGCTGAGCTGCGCGCCTCGATGAATGACGTCACCCTGGCCCGGGGTGACGCGCTCTTCCACGAGGGGGACCCCGGCGACCGCCTGTACGTGGTCACCGAGGGCAAGGTGAAGCTCCACCGCACTTCTCCGGACGGCCGCGAGAACATGCTGGCCGTGCTCGGCCCCGGCGAGCTGATCGGCGAGCTGTCGCTGTTCGACCCGGGTCCGCGCACCGCCACCGCCACCGCTCTCACCGAGGTCAAGCTGCTCGGCCTCGGCCACGGCGACCTCCAGCCCTGGCTCAACGCGCGCCCCGAGGTGGCCAGCGCGCTGCTGCGCGCCGTCGCCCGCCGCCTGCGCAAGACCAACGACCAGATGTCCGACCTGGTCTTCTCCGACGTTCCCGGCCGGGTGGCCAGGGCTCTCCTGGACCTGTCGCGCCGCTTCGGCGTGCAGTCGGAGGAGGGCATCCACGTGGTGCACGACCTGACCCAGGAGGAGCTGGCCCAGCTCGTCGGCGCCTCGCGCGAGACCGTCAACAAGGCGCTCGCCGACTTCGCGGGCCGCGGCTGGCTGCGCCTGGAGGCGCGGGCCGTGATCCTTATGGACGTCGAGCGGCTGGCCAAGCGGTCGCGCTGAGCAGCCCTTCCGCTCCGGCCGGCCCCTACCCGGCCGGCTGGGCGCAAGCCCGCATGCGGCCGACCGGGGCAGGGCGCCCGCGCGGTCAGATCAGGCCACGCTCGCGCAGGTAGTCGAGCTGGGCCCGTACGGACAGCTCGGCGGCCGGCCACAGCGACCGGTCCACGTCCGCGTAGACGTGCGCGACCACCTCCGACGGCGTGCGGTAGCCGTTCTCGACCGCCGTCTCCACCTGCGCGAGGCGGTTGGCGCGGTGCGCCAGGTAGTACTCCAGCGCCCCGCGCGCGTCGTCGAGTACGGGCCCGTGGCCCGGCAGCACCGTGCTCACCCCGTCGCCCACTGTCAGCGAACGCAGCCGCCGCAGCGAGTCCAGGTACTCGCCCAGCCGGCCGTCCGGGTGCGCGACGATCGTCGTGCCGCGCCCGAGCACCGTGTCTCCGGTGAGGATCGCGCCGTCGGCCGGGAGGTGGAAGGACAGCGAGTCGGAGGTGTGCCCGGGCGTGGGGACCACCCGCAGCTCCAGGCCGCCGGTGGTGACCACGTCGCCCGCGCCCAGGCCCTCGTCCCCGAGCCGCAGCGCCGGGTCCAGGGCCCGTACGGGCGTACGGGTCAGCTCGGCGAAGCGCGCCGCGCCCTCCGCGTGGTCCGGGTGGCCGTGGGTGAGCAGGGTCAGGGCGACGCGCCTGCCCGCCCGCTCGGCGGTGGCGACGACCTCGGCGAGGTGGGACTCGTCGAGCGGTCCGGGGTCGATGACGACGGCGAGCTCGGAGTCCGGCTCGGAGACGATCCAGGTGTTGGTGCCGTCGAGGGTCATGATCGAGGGGTTCGGGGCGAGCACGCATATGGTGCGGTCGGTGGCGGGGCCGCTGACGGTGCCCCCGCGCGGCTGCCCGGGCAGAGCGGCTGCGTAGGTCATGAGGTGGTGTCCCCCGTCGTGGTCGTGGTCGTGGGGTCGGTGGGCCGGCGCGCGGCGGACGGGTCCTGGTCCGCGGGTCGGCGGTCGGAGTGGGCCGGGTCGACGGCCCCGGTACACGCCTCCGACGTACCGACGGTAACGTCCATGCCTCCGGCACCGGCCGCACCGCCCGCACCGCCCCCGACACCGGGCGCGCCGGAAGCGCCCTCCCCGCCGCCGAACCGCGCGGTGAACTCCGCGTAGCCCGGCCAGCTCAGCACGATCTCCGCGCCGTCGAGCCGCGCGCGGGCCAGCACCGGCGCCAGGTCCCGCTCCCCCGCCGCGGCCAGCGCCGCCGCGACCGTGCCGTACGGCTCCAGCTCGCGCAGCGTCGCGATGGTCGGCGGCAGCATCAGCAGCTCGCCCCGGTCGTAGCCGGCGGCCGCGTCCCGTGGCCGGATCCAGACGGTACGGTCCGCCTCGGTCGAGGCGTTGCGCGTACGCTGCCCGGCCGGCAGCGCGGCCACGAAGAACCAGGTGTCGTAGCGGCGCGGCTCGAACTCCGGCGTGATCCAGCGCGCCCAGCCGCCCAGCAGGTCCGAGCGGAGCACCAGGCCGCGCCGCTGGAGCAGGTCGGCCAGGGACAGCTCACGCGCGGCGAGCGCGGCCCGGTCGGCCTCCCAGTCCGCTCCCGTGGTGTCCGCGACGACCGTGTCCGGCGCCGGTCCGGCGAGCAGCACGCCCGCCTCCTCGAACGTCTCGCGGACCGCCGCGCACACGATGGCCTGCGCCGCCGTCCGGTCCGCGACACCGAGCCGGTCCGCCCATGCCTGGCGCGACGGCCCCGCCCAGGCGACCTCCCGCTCGTCGCGGGGGTCCACCGAACCGCCCGGATACGCGTACGCGCCTCCGGCGAAGGCCATGGAGGCGCGCCGGCGCAGCATGTGCACGGCGGGCCCGCCGGTCCCGTCCCGCAGCAGCAGCACGGTGGCCGCCCGGTGCGGCGGCACGGGCGTCAGCTCGCCGGACGACAGCCGCCTGACGCGCTCGGACCACTCGGGCGGGTACGACTGGCCGCTCGTAGGGGACATGGCCGGATGGTATGCGGTCGCGCGGAAGTGGCCGCAGGGACCCCCGGCCGGGGCGCCGGGCCGGGGGCGGGTCCGGGGGCCGGATGCCGCGTGGGCGTTCCAGGCGGGCGTCGGCACGCGCGGGGCCGAGGGCAGGCGTCGGCACGCACGGGAACAGTCGGCACGCGCGGGACGGCAGCGGCAGGCGTCGGCACGCGCGGGACGGCGACAACGCCTGGCCGCCTGCTCCGGGGCTCCTCGGGCCGTCAGGCCCCCGCGGCGTCCTCCGCCAGTTCCACCACGATCTCCACCTCGACCGGCGCGCCCAGCGGCAGCTCCGCCACGCCCACCGCGCTGCGCGCGTGCACGCCCCGGTCACCGAACGCCGCGACCAGCAGGTCGCTGGCGCCGTTGGCGACCGCGGGCTGGCCGGTGAAGCCGGGCGCGGACGCGACGAAGCAGAGGATCTTCACCACGCGCGTGACGGCGTCCAGGCCGACGACCGACCCGACGGCGGCCAGCGCGTTCAGCGCGCAGGTGCGCGCCAGCGCGTTCCCCTCCTCCGGGGTCACCTCGGCGCCGACCTTGCCGCTGGCCGCCAGCGCGCCGTCGACCAGCGGAATCTGGCCGGAGGTGTGGACGTAGCGGCCGGTACGCACGGCAGGGACGTACGAGCCGGCGGGCGCCGGAACCTTCGGCAGGGCGAGTCCCAGCCCGGCGAGCCGCGCCTCGACCGCGCTCCCGCCGCTCACGCGGCCTTCTCCCGCTTGAGGTAGGCCACCAGCTGCTCGGGGTTGTTCGGCCCCGGCACGACCTGGACGAGCTCCCAGCCGTCCTCTCCCCAGGTGTCCAGAATCTGCTTCGTGGCGTGGACGAGCAGCGGCACGGTCGCGTATTCCCACTTGGTCATGGGCCCGACTGTAGTGCCTGTACGCGCGGGCCCGTTGCGTAGCCCGTACGGCAACTGGTTAGGCTCGCGCTGTGAGCAGGCTCCACGTCGTCAGCGGCAAGGGCGGGACCGGTAAGACCACGGTCGCCGCCGCCCTCGCGCTGGCCCTCGCCGCAGACGGCAGGCGCACCCTTCTGGTGGAGGTGGAGGGGCGGCAGGGCATCGCCCAGCTCTTCGAGACCGAGGCGCTGCCCTACGAGGAGCGGAAGATCGCGACGGCGCCGGGCGGCGGCGAGGTGCACGCGCTGGCGATCGACCCCGAGTTCGCCCTGCTGGACTACCTGCACATGTTCTACAAGCTGGGCAGTGCGGGGCGCGCCCTGAAGAAGCTCGGCGCGATCGACTTCGCGACGACCATCGCGCCCGGCCTGCGGGACGTCCTGCTGACCGGCAAGGCGTGCGAGGCGGTGCGCCGCCGCGGCAGGGACGGCCGCTACGCCTACGACGCGGTGGTCATGGACGCCCCGCCCACCGGCCGGATCACCCGCTTCCTGAACGTCAACGACGAGGTGGCGGGCCTGGCCCGTACCGGCCCGATACACAAGCAGGCGCAGGCCGTCATGCGCGTCCTGAAGTCTCCCGAGACGGCGGTCCACCTGGTGACGCTGCTGGAGGAGATGCCGGTCCAGGAGACCGCGGACGGGGTGGCGGAGCTGCGCGCCGAGGGCCTGCCCACGGGCGCCGTCGTCATCAACATGGTGCGGCCCGCCCTGCTGGACCAGTCGGCCATAGAGACCGTGCTGAGCGCGGCGAACGGGACGCGGCGCGGGCGCGGCAAGGCCGCCGGGAACGGCTCCGGGAAGACCGCGGGGAACGGCTCCGGGAAGACCACCGGGGACGGCTTGGGCGCCGGGGCCGCGCGGTGGACCGCCGAGGAGCGCACCGCCCTCGCCAAGGCCCTGTCGCAGGCGGGCCTGGGCGGCGCGCGCCGCGGCGGGCTGGCCGAACGCCTGGTCGACCCGCTGCTGGAGCAGGCAAGGGAGCACGCGGAGCGCGTCACCCTGGAGCGCGCGCAGCGGGCCGAGCTGGCCCGCCTGGGACTGCCCACCCACGAGCTGGAGCAGCTGACGGACGGCGTCGACCTGGCCGGGCTGTACCGGCTGGCGGCGGACCTGCGCAAGCAGTGGCCGGCGTGAGCGGCGGCGCGGCGGGGACCGCCCGGCAGGAGCCGCCGCACGCGGCCGCTCCCGGGCGCGTGCGTCGTACGTCCGTAAGGCCGACGAGCGCCGTACGCGGCAGTACGGACGACCACGCGCGTGCCGACGACGCCCGCGCGTGCCGACGACGCCTTGCGCGCGCCGACGACCACGCGCGGACCGGCGGCCCGCGCGTGCCCACACGGAAACCGGCCGTACGCGCGTGCCGCGGACGGTGGCGGGAGCATGACCGCATGAGGGGCGTACGGGGCACGAAGGGCACGAGCGCATCGCGGGAGACGGCATGACCATGGACGTGGCACCCCGGCTGGAGGTCGACGCGCTGCTGGACGACCCGGCGACCCGCATCGTCGTCTGCTGCGGCGCCGGAGGCGTGGGCAAGACCACGACGGCCGCCGCCCTGGGCGTACGGGCGGCGGAGCGCGGCCGGAAGGTCGTGGTGCTGACCATCGACCCGGCGCGCAGGCTCGCCCAGTCCATGGGCATAGGCTCGCTCGACAACACCCCGCGCCGCGTCGAGGGCATCGACGCGGCGGCGGGCGGTGAGCTGCACGCCATGATGCTCGACATGAAGCGGACCTTCGACGAGTTCGTCGAGGCGCACGCCGACGCCGAGCGGGCCCGCGCGATCCTGGCGAACCCCTTCTACCAGTCGCTTTCGGCCGGTTTCGCGGGCACGCAGGAGTACATGGCCATGGAGAAGCTCGGCCAGCTCCGGGCCCGCGACGAGTGGGACCTGATCGTGGTCGACACCCCGCCGAGCCGGTCGGCGCTGGACTTCCTGGACGCGCCCAAGCGCCTGGGGTCCTTCCTGGACGGCAGGTTCATCCGGGTGCTGATGGCCCCGGCGAAGGTGGGCGGCCGGGCGGGGCTGAAGTTCCTGAACGTGGGCGTGTCGATGATGACCGGCACGGTCAGCAAGGTCCTCGGCGGGCAACTGCTGCGCGATGTGCGGACCTTCGCGGCCGCCATGGACACGATGTTCGGGGGCTTCCGCACCCGCGCGGAGGCGACCTACCGGTTGCTCCAGGCGCCCGGTACGGCCTTCCTGGTGGTGGCCGCGCCGGAGCGGGACGCGGTGCGCGAGGCGGCGTACTTCGTGGAGCGGCTGGCCGCGGAGCGCATGCCGCTGGCCGGGCTCGTCCTGAACCGGGTGCACGGCAGCGGCGCGGCGCAGCTCTCGGCGGAGCGGGCGCTGGCGGCGGCGGAGATCCTGCTGGAGGGGTCCGGCGGGTCGGACCGGGCAGGCGCCGCCAGCTCCTCCGACGATGCCTCAGGTGGCGGCGGGTACACGGCCGACCGCAATGACAGCGGCGAGAACGGCGAAAGTGAGCAAGAAAATCTTGGCCGGGCCCGCATGGCCGATCACTTTTCCGGGAATGTTGATAAACGGAACATTGAAGCGGCGCCGGTTCCCGATCCCGACCACGCCCCCGACCCCGACTCCGGTCGCGACCCCGACGGCTCCCCCACGTCGGCAGAGCGGCTCGCGGCGGGCCTGCTGCGGCTGCACGCGGAGCGCATGCAGGTGCTCGCGCGCGAGCAGCGCACGCATGACCGCTTCACGGCGCTGCACCCCGAGGTCCCACTCGTCCAGGTGACCGCACTCCCGGGCGACGTGCACGACCTCGCGGGCCTGCGGGCCGTCGGCGACCGGCTCGCGGCCCAGCCGGTCAGCGCCTGAGCCGCCGTCAGGCGCCACGCGGGAGCGGCGACGGCCAGGACGGCGCTGCGGGCCGCGTAGGGCCGGCTGGGGACGGCGAAGCGCCCGGCGCCGAACCACTGGAGGCATCGAGAAGCGGACGCACGGAGAAGAGCGCGCGCCAAAAAGCACCGCACCTGGACCGGAGAAGTTGCGACGCGAGAACGACAAAAACCCCGAAGTCAGGCAGACATGGACTCTTGCGGCAGACCGCTATCAGCCGGATGCCGACAGGCCGCCCGTACTCCCCGGCCCACACGCCCCCGACTCCCAGGACACATCCCGCGCGCGACGCGACCGGCCAGCCGAAGCCGACACGCGGCGAAGCAGCGCACGGCGGACCGGCGCATGGCGAATCGGCGCGCGGCGGGCCACGGGCGGGCCGCCGACCGGCGGTGGCGCGACGGCTCGGCTAACCGACGGCCGCGTACCGCTCGTATTCTTCGTCGTCGGTGGGCAGTATCCCCGCGCTGCGCTCGTATTCGAGGCGTGCGGTCTCCAGCAGCCTCCGCCAGGAGGACACCGTCGGGCGCCGGCGCAGCAGCGCCCTGCGCTCGCGCTCGGTCATCCCTCCCCACACGCCGAACTCGACGCGGTTGTCCAGGGCGTCGGCAAGACATTCGGTGCGCACCGGACAGCCGGTGCAGACCGCTTTGGCCCTGTTCTGTGCCGCGCCCTGAACGAAAAGTTCATCCGGATCCGTGGAACGGCAGGCCGCCTGCGCGCTCCACTCGCTTACCCAGCCCATGCTGGCGCCGTCCTCTCCCGAATCGAGCTCCCGAATCGAGGCTCCCCCACGGCGACAAACGGCATATTCACCGTCGCCAGTTGAGGACGTTACGGAAGGCGGCCAGGGCGCAACACCCCCTGCGGGCCCAATCTTGAATGGCCCGAACGGACTATGGGTACGCGGCAGATCACCCAACGGAGTGAGCTGGCGGCATATACCGAATACTCGGGCGAACCAGGGCACAACACCCGCGCCGGGTCGAAAATCACATGACATGCGCCGGTTAATCCCGACATGACTCAACACTCACTTGAGTGACAAGCAAGCCGGTGTGGAGCCGCACACATGTGACTGGCGGGAAACAGCCTAGGCGAACAAGCCGCCCCCTGTCCCGTGAATCACCTCGCAGCCTCCGTTGTCAGAGGGAGAAAGTAGGCTTCGTGTCATGGGTAGGAAGCGCTCGGGCGGGAGCCTGTCCGTCACGCAGCAGGCCGCGAGGTTCCTCGGCGTCAGCGTTCTGGCCGGGGCCGTGCTGGCGGGGCTCGTGCTGCCCGCCGTCGGAGCCCTCGGCCTCGCGGCCAAGGAGACCGTGGAGGAGTTCGACTCGATCCCGGCCAACCTCAAGCGGCCGCCGCTGAGCCAGCGGACCACGATCCTCGACGCCCGGGGCGGCGAGATCGCCCAGGTCTACTCGCGCGACCGCACCATCGTCAGCCTGAAGGACGTCTCGCCGTACATGCGCAAGGCCATTGTGGCCATCGAGGACGCGCGCTTCTACGAGCACGGGGCGATCGACCTCAAGGGCGTCCTGCGCGCCCTGAACGAGAACGCGCAGAACGGCGGCGTGTCCGAGGGCGCCTCGACCCTGACCCAGCAGTACGTGAAGAACGTCTTCGTGGAGGAGGCGGGCGACGACGCGGACAAGTTCGCCGAGGCCACCCGGCAGACCATAGGCCGCAAGATGAAGGAGCTGAAGTACGCCATCCAGGTCGAGAAGGAGCTCGGCAAGGACCGCATCCTGGAGAACTACCTCAACATCACCTTCTTCGGCGAGCAGGCGTACGGCGTCGAGGCGGCCTCCCAGCGGTACTTCAGCACGCACGCCAGGGACCTGGACCTGGAGCAGTCCGCGCTGCTGGCCGGCATCGTCCAGTCCCCCAGCCGCTACGACCCCCTGGCCAACGCCGGGGAGGCCAAGGCCCGCCGCGACACCGTGCTCCAGCGCATGGCCGACGTGGGCGACATCTCCCAGGCCCAGGCCGACGCGGCGAAGCGCAAGCCCCTCGGCCTGAAGGTCAGCAAGCCCAAGCACGGCTGCATCGCCGCCTCCGACGGCGCGGGCTTCTTCTGCGACTACGTCCGCGAGATATTCCTCAGCGACCCGGCCTTCGGCCGCACGCGCGAGGAGCGCGCCACCCGGTGGAACGAGGGCGGCCTGACCATCCGCACGACCCTGGACCCGCAGGCCCAGCGGTCGGTCCAGGCCGCGATCCACAGGTACGTCTACCAGTCCGACCCGGTCGCCGCGGCGGTCACGCTGGTGGAGCCGGGCACCGGGAAGGTGCTGGCCATGGGCCAGTCCCGGCCGTACGGCTTCGGGGACCACCAGACGCAGATCAACCTGTCCGCCGACAAGGCCATGGGCGGCTCGAACTACGGCTTCCAGACCGGCTCGACCTTCAAGCCGATCACCGCGGCGGCGGCCCTGGAGCGGGGCACCAAGCCGTACCAGCGGTACCCGTCCCCGTACGAGATGGAGTACCCGAGCCCGGTGACCACGTGCCAGGGCATGTGGCGCAACGACCAGTACGACCCCGAGACCGTCAGGAACGAGAACCGCAGCGAGGTCGGCCCGTACAACCTGAGGGACGCGCTCGCGAAGTCGGTCAACACCTATTTCGTGCAGCTCATCAGCGAGGTCGGGGTCTGCCCGGTGACGGACCTGGCCGCGAAGATGGGCATGCGGCCCGCCGACGGCACCAAGCTGAAGCAGGTCCCGTCCATCACGCTCGGGTCCATGACCATGTCCCCGCTGACGATGGCGGGCGCGTACGCCACCTTCGCCAACCGCGGGGTGTACTGCTCGCCGGTCTTCATCGAGTCGATCACCGGGCCGGGCGGCAAGGCGCTCAAGGTCCCGCGGTCCAGCTGCACGCGCGCGATGTCGGAGAAGACCGCCGACACGATCAACACCCTGCTGCGCGGCGTGGTCGAGGACGGCACCGGCCGCCAGGCGGGCCTGAAGACCCGGCCGAACGCGGGCAAGACCGGCACCGCGGACGAGCGGAAGGCCGCCTGGTTCGTCGGTTACACGCCGAACATGGCGGGCGCGGTCTGGCTCGGCGGCCCCGGCGCGAAGAGCGTCGAGATGGTGGACATCACCGTCGGCGGCGTCTACCACGACAAGATGTACGGCGGCGCCACCCCGGGCTCGATCTGGAAGGAGGCGATGACCGGCGCGCTGGTGGGCAAGCCGGCGCCGAACTTCCAGACCGTGTCGATCAAGGACCCGCGCGCGGACCAGCACCGCCCACGCCCCGACGACCGCCACAAGGACGACGACAAGCAGGATGACGGCGGAGACGGCGGCCAGGACGACGGCCCGTGGCCGGACGTGAGCCTGCCGCCCAGCGACCAGCCCAGCGACGGCGTGGTGGGCGGCGACGACGGCTGGCTGACGGGCGGGACCGGAAACGGCGGCAACGGCAACGGCGGGGACAACGGCAACGGGACCGGGGAGAGCGACAACGGCGGCTGGTGGCCGTAGCCCCGCGCCTAAGCCCCCGCCGGACAGCACGCAGGCGCCCCGGTGCGCGGAAGCCGCGCACCGGAACACCCGGCCGCTCCCGGCAGCCGACGGCGCCAGCGGCAGGACCGACGGCCCAACCATCCGGACAGACGACAGCCCCACCATCCGGACAGACGACCGCCTCACGAGCCGCACAGACGACAGCCCCACCGTCCGAACAACGGCACACAGCACGCCCGGGATGACACCCGGCCGCCCGGGCTCACCCCTCGGCGAGCCGCCGCTTCACCGCGGCGGCCACCCGGCCGCCCTCGGCCCGGCCTGCCACCTTCGGGTTCACGATCTTCATCACGGCGCCCATGGCCCGCGGCCCCTCGGCCCCGCCGGCCACGGCCTCCGCGACCGCCTCGGCGACCAGCGCGGCCAGCTCCTCGTCCGTCAGCTGCTTCGGCAGGTACTCGGCGAGCACCACGCCCTCGGCCTGCTCCCGCTCGGCCGACTCGGCGCGCCCGCCCTGCGTGAACGCCTCGGCCGCCTCCCGCCGCTTCTTCGCCTCACGCGTGATGATCTTCTCCACCTCGGCGTCGGACAGCTCACGGGCGCTCTTGCCCGCGACCTCCTCCCGCTGGATCGCGGTGAGAGTCAGCCGGAGAGTGGACGAGCGCAGCTCGTCACGGGCCTTGATCGCGGCCGTGAGGTCGTCCTGGAGCCTGGACTTGAGCGTGGTCATGGCGTCGAGTCTGCCAGGCGTGGCCGAGAATCACCCGTCGATTTCACCCCTGTCCGGCTTCTGCCACGATGGGGCCATGCGCGCTCGATACGCAGGACCCCTGGGATTCACGGCGGCGTGCGCGGCGGGCCTCGCCTACGCCGCCTGCTACGAAGTCCGCGCCTTCCGGCTACGACGAGTGACCGTCCCCGTCCTGCCCCCGGGGATGCGACCCCTGCGGGTCCTCCAGGTGTCCGACATCCACATGGTCCGCGGCCAGCGAAAAAAGCAGCGCTGGCTGCGGTCGCTCGCCGGCCTGCGCCCCGACTTCGTGATCAACACGGGCGACAACCTCTCGGACCCCGAGGGCGTCCCGGAGGTGCTGGACGCGCTCGGCCCGCTGCTGGAGTTCCCCGGCGCGTACGTCTTCGGCTCGAACGACTACTACGGCCCCAAGCTGCGCAATCCCGCCCGCTACCTCATCGAGAAGGCCAGCGGCCGCCACGGCCTCAACGGCAACCCGCCCACCGTCGGCGCCATCCACAACCCGTGGGAAGACCTGCGCGACGCCTTCGACGCGGCCGGCTGGGTCGGCCTGTCCAACGCCCGCGGCCGCCTGAAGCTCGACGGCGCCGAGATCGCGCTGACCGGCCTGGACGACCCGCACATCCGCCGCGACCGGTACGGCAAGGTGGCGGGCGGCCCGGACACCGGCGCCGACCTCTCCCTGGCCGTGGTCCACGCCCCGTACCTGCGCGTCCTCGACGCCTTCACCGCCGACCGCTATCCCCTGATCCTCGCCGGCCACACCCACGGCGGCCAGCTGTGCCTCCCCTTCTACGGCGCCCTGGTCACCAACTGCGACCTCGACACCCGCCGGGTCAAGGGCCTGTCCACCCACCAGGCCGGCGGCCACACCTCCCACCTGCACGTCTCCGCAGGCTGCGGCACCAACCGCTACACCCCGGTCCGCTTCGCCTGCCCCCCCGAGGCCACCCTGCTCACCCTCACGGAACCCCCCGCCTGACCCGGCGCTCCGACCTGCGACAGCTCTGGCGCGGCGGCCGGCCACGGCACGAAAACCGGATTTCGCCCAGCGGCGCGGGTCCGCTAGAGTAGACCTCGCTGCTTCGGGGTGTAGCGCAGCTTGGCAGCGCGCTTCGTTCGGGACGAAGAGGTCGTGGGTTCAAATCCCGCCACCCCGACTGAGAAGCACCAGGTCAGGGGCCTGATCCGCTCAGCGGGTCGGGTCCCTGAGTGGTTCCTGGGGCCATTTTGGGAGCCATTTGGGAACCGACTTCGGGATGCGGCTCCCCTGGCGGCCACTCTTCGAGATCAGGAGCTGGTCGGCACACGCCGCCCGACGGTCGGCTACCCCCCATCGCCGGGCTCAGCGGGCGGCGGCACGGCATAGTCGTGGCCGCTGCCAGTCCAGCGCCCCACGACCCGCCACACCTCGTAGTGCAGGAGCCACTCCGAGGCCCTCGGCAGGATCGTGTGTGAAAGGAGCATGTCCTCCACTCCCCAGGCAGATGCAGGCACAGGTCGCCGTCGGCATGGACATGCGGCAAGGCGGTGGCACGCGGATGCAGAGCCAGGGGCGGGTCGATGACCATCACGCGCGGTCGGTGTCGGTGCCGGTAGGTGATCCGTACCGTGTAGCGCCTGCTGGAGGGGGTGGGCTGGAGGAAGACCGTGCAGACGAGCTCACGGGACCCGTCCCCGGGTGCTGGACACCTCTAAGCCCGGCCCCGCCAGGGGCCGGGGAGGAGGGATCTCTTATGGTGATGCCGCGTTTGCGCAGCCAGGGCAGGGTGTCGGCGGAGTGGTACGCCTTGTCGGCGCGGAGCTTGCCGGGGCGCCGGCGGCGGGGGCCGCGCCGGGATCGCACGGCCGGTATCCCCTTCACCAGGGGCTTGAGGCCCAGGCTGTCATGGGTGTTCGCGCCGGAGACGCCGACCACCAGCGGGATGCCCTGGGCCTCGGACAGCACGTGCAGCTTGCTGCCGGGTTTGCCGCGGTCGACCGGGTTCGGCCCGGTCAGCGTGCCCCCCTTTCCGCCCGCACCAAGGCGGCATCGACGATCACCGACCTCCAGTCCAGCTCGCCCCGCGCGCCGAGTTCGTCCAGCACCGCCCTGTGCAGCCGACGCCACAGGCCCGCCTCCGTCCAGGCGGAGAACCGGCGGTGTGCGGTGGCCGGCGAGACACCGAATGTCGGCGGCAGAAGCCGCCAGGCACACCCGCTGGTCAGCACGTACACCACGGCGGTGAACACCGCCCGCTCATACAGCGGCGCAGTACCACCGCCCTGGCGACGCGGCGTGAAAGACGGCAGCAACGGCGCGACCAGGCCCCACAACCTGTCCGGAACCAGCCGCTGCCACAGATCAGCACCCACGAAGAGCAATGATGCCGCAGCTCACTCCAACACCATGTGAGACACCGTCTAAGCTTGTTCTTTAAGGTCTGACCTC
>NZ_JAVSCF010000001.1:0-106531 GCF_031932565.1 Streptomyces sp. B1866 | reverse complement strand
GCCCGCACCTGCCGGTGCCCGACCGCGCCCGGCGCGGCCCGTCGGCCGCCGCCCCCGCGACATCGCCGCCTGGCGCGCCCCCGCGATGGCCGCCGGCGCGCTGGCCCTGGCCGTCGTCTCCGCCGTCCTGGCCATCCTCGCCACCGTCGACGCGATCGACGCGGCGTCGAAGGTGTGCGGCAAGAAGGAGAACTGCTCTCCCACGCTCAGCGGCCTGGTCGGCGACACCTCCATGCGGCAGTACGTGCTCGCCGGCCTGCTCACGGCCGCGGCCGGACTCGTGCTCGCCGCGCTCGCCCGGCGCGAGGTCCGGTCCGCGCCCAAGCGCTACGACGCCCGTACGGCCGGCACCGCGAGCCTGCTCGCCAGGTTCGCGCGTCCGCTGGCCTGGACCGGGCTCGTCCTGGCCGCCGTCGTTCTCGTCGCCTACGAGATCGCCCGGCAGTTCGTCTGACTCCGGGCCCGTACGGTGCCCGCCGGGCGGACCGCTGGGCGGGCGCACCACGGGCGGCCCCAGGGTTCGCCGCGCGCCCATACAGCGAACTGACTCTTGCGTGAGAACGTGGTGTTCCCCCGGCCGCACCGGGCGGAGAGCACCACAGAGCACGAGCACAGGCACAGCACGAGCACAGGCACAGCGCGACACAGCACGGCAGACCGGAAGTTCTCCGAGGCGTCGAGGAGCGGATGTGTACGACTACGTGATCGTGGGAGCCGGATCGGCGGGCTGCGTGCTGGCGGCCCGGCTGACCGAGGATCCGGACGTGCGGGTGGCGCTGGTGGAGGCGGGCGGGCCGGACGACGCGCCCGAGATCCACACACCGGTGGCTTTCGGCAGCCTGTTCAAGACCGAGCTGGACTGGGACTACGACACCGAGCCGGAACCCGCCCTCGACGGCCGCCGGGCCTACTTACCGCGCGGCCGGATGCTCGGCGGCTCGTCCTCCATGAACGCCATGGTCTACATCCGCGGCGACCGCGCGGACTACGACGAGTGGCCCGGCCTCGGCGCGCCCGGCTGGGCGTGGCAGGACGTGCTGCCGTACTTCCTGCGGGCCGAGGACAACGAGCGCGGGGCGAGCGCCCTGCACGGCGCGGGCGGCCCGCTGACCGTCAGCGACGGCCGCTCCCGGCACCCGCTGATGGACGCCTTCGTGAAGGCCGCGCGGCAGGCCGGGCTGCCGTACAACGAGGACTTCAACGGCCCGCGGCAGGAGGGCGTCGGCTACTACCAGCTCACCCAGCGCGCCGGGCTGCGGTGCAGCGCCGCCGTCGCCTACCTGCACCCGGCCCGGGACCGGCCCAACCTCGACGTGATCACCGGCGCCCTGTGCCACCGCGTGCTGTTCGAGGGCGACCGGGCCGCCGGGGTGGTCATCGAGCGGGCCCACGAGACGGCGGAGCTGCGCGCGGCGCGCGAGGTCGTGCTGTGCGCCGGGGCGTACAACTCGCCACAGCTGCTGATGCTCTCCGGCATCGGCCCGGCCGCCGCCCTCGCCGCCCTCGACATCCCGCCGCGCGTCGACCTGCCGGTCGGCGCCAACCTCCAGGACCACCCGCACGTCGGCCTCGCCTACCGTACGAGCGCCGAGACCCTGCTCAGCGCGCGCACCCCGGAGAACCTGGCGCTGCTGACCGAGGCCGGGCGCGGCCCGCTGACCTCGAACATCGCCGAGGCGGGCGGCTTCCTGCGCACCCGGGACGGGCTGCCGGCCGCGGACGCGCAGCTGCACGCCGCGCCCGTGCTGTTCCTGGACGACGGCCTCGGCGCGGTGACCGAACACGCCTTCACCATGGGCGCGCTCGTGCTGCGGCCCACCAGCCGCGGGCAGGTGACCCTGCGCTCCGCGCTCCCCTCGGCCATGCCCCGCATCCAGCACAACTACCTGGCCACGCCCGAGGACCGCGACACGCTCGTACGGGCCCTGCGGACCGTGCTGGAGATCGCCGAACAGCCCGCGCTCGCGCGCCACCTGAGCGCGCCCCTGCGCGTGCCGCCCGGCGCCGCGGCCGCCTCGCACGCCGACATCCTCGCCTTCGCGCGGCGCGGCGCGCAGTCGCTGTACCACCCCGTCGGCACCTGCGCGATCGGCGCGGTCGTGGACCCGGAGCTGCGCGTGCTGGGCGTGGCGGGGCTGCGGGTCGTGGACGCGTCGGTGATGCCGTCGCTCGTGCGCGGCAACATCAACGCCCCGACCATCATGATCGCCGAACGGGCCGCCGACCTGATCCGCGGCGGCACACCGGCCGCCTCTCCCGCTCAGGCGGCCGAGGCGGCGCAGGCGGCGGGTGCCCCGGGGGCCGCGGGCGTCGCGGGGTGACGGGCGCCGGGGCCCCGGCGTGTCCCGGCCCGGGTGACCGGCCGCGCGGCGGCGGCGGCCGCGCGGCGGCACCGGGCGGGCCCACCGGCCGGACGGCCGACCCGTGCCGACCCGTACCGGGCCGTGCCGACCCGTACCGGGCCGTGCCGACCCGTACCGGGCCGGTGCGGGCCCGCTCGGACCCCTCCGGCTACCGGCCTACGAGCCCGCCCGCGGCCCCTGGCCCGGCCCCGCCGCCCCGGCCGCGCCTGCGTCGGCGTCCGCCTCGTGCGGCTCCCGCGCGGCCAGGCGCAGCACGGCGCCGCGCAGGGCGTCGAGCTGTTCGCCCGCGGCCAGCTCGTGCAGGGCGGTCTCGGCGACGGCGGCGACCAGGAGGGTGGCGACGGGCTCGGCGGGCCGCCAGCCCAGGGCCGCCAGGTCGGCGACGGCGACGGCCGTGAAGGCGCGGTTGCGGGCGCCGACCTCGGGGCCGAGGTCGGCGTCGGTGCGGGCCTGGACCAGCAGCGCCTTGGTGGCGGGGTCGGCCAGGCAGCCGTCGAGGTAGGCGGCGATCCCGGTGGCGAGCCGGTCGCGGCCGGGCGGCAGCGGCGCGGTGGCCGCCTCCACCGCGCGCGCGAGGCGGTCGTGGAAGGCTCGGTGCAGGGTGACCAGGTACGCGTGGCGGCTGCGCCAGTGCTGGTAGAAGCTGCCCTTGGCCATGCCCGCCGCCGCGACGACCGCGTTGACCGACAGGCGGGGCACGTCCGTGGTGGCCAGCAGCCGCAGCCCGGCGTCGAGGAGCGCCCGCTGCCCCGGCTCAGCCGGCCGCACGGCGCCCCTCCCGCGACTCGGACTCCGACCCCGGCTCCGACCTCGGCTCCGGCTCCGGCTCCGGCCGACCGTCCGGCCGCTCCCGAGGCCGCTCCGGCGCTTCCGCTCCGTCCGGCGCGTAACCCTCGTACGGCCGGGAAGTCCCAGGCGCCCCGGACTCCCCCGGCCGCCCGGCGTGCTCGCGCAGGAACGGCAGGACGTGGGCCAGGAACAGCTCCGGCCGCTCGTTGTACGGCTCGTGCCCGGTCGGCAGCGCCGACGAGGCCGCGTCCGGCAGGGCCCGCCGCGCGCGGCGGCCGTCCGTCGCGGCAGGCACCACCGGGTCCCGGCGGCCCCAGACCAGCAGCACCGGCACGCCCGTGCCCGCCGGTCCGGCGGCCGGGTCGGTCAGGTCGAACCCGGGCTCGGCGAAGCTGCGCCACAGCGCGCAGTGCACGGCCAGCCGCCGCGGTTCGCCGGGCACCGCGCAGGCCCGCGCGTACGTGGCGCGGATGCTGTCGGTGGCCAGCCGCCCCAGGTACGCGCGGGCCAGCGGGCGCACGAGCCACCGGGCGCGCGCGGGACGGCCCATGACACGGCGGCAGAACGCCCGGGTGACCGGCGAGTGCCGGGTGAAGCCGCCCGGGGAGACCAGGACCACGGCGGCCGTCGCGGCCGTACGGCGCCGGGCCAGCCGGGCGGCGACGTATCCGCCGACGCTGTTGCCCACGACCGCGAACCGGCGCAGGCCGCGCGCCGCCAGCGCGTCGAGCACGTCCTCGGCCACGTCCACCAGGTCCTCGGCGCCGACCCGGTCCGGGTAGGGGGCGGTGGACCGGCCGAACCCCGGCCAGTCGGGCGCGGCGACGGCGAACTCCCGCTCCAGCGCGGGCAGGACGGCGTCGAAGTCCCGGCTGTCGCCCGGGTTGGCGTGCAGGAGCAGCAGCGCGGGCGCGTCGTCGCCGACCCGTCCGGACAGGCGCACCGACACCTCGCCCAGCGCGGTGGGCACGGTCAGGAACTCGGCAGGCCGCGACTCTTCGTTGAGGGGCATGCCCGAGACCGTAGCTATGACCGACCGGTCGGTCAAGGCTGGGCGCGCGGACGCCCAGGCGGCGGGCCGCGGCGCCGTGCCGCGCGCGGCGGTTCCGGAGGGGAAGGCCGGGGTGGAAGGCCGGGGTGGTACGGGCCAACGCGTCCATGAGCCAGCCGACGAACCCGGACCTGGCCGGCGGGGGCGGGCTGAAGGCCGGTGTGCCACCGGCTATCGCATAGGGTGACGCGCCCACCGCGTACGCCCTGGGCCGCCCGGAAAAGCGACGCGCGCGGGAAATCCGTACGCCGGGGTGGCGGGCGCCGGGCGGCGGCCCTACGCCTTCGAGCCCTTCGGGCCGTCCCCGTCGCCGCCCTCGGCCGCCTCGGCGGTCCCGTCCGTCCCGGCCGCCTCGTCCGTCCCGTCCGGCTCCTCGTCCTGGCCGCCGTCCTCGAAGTAGGCGTCGAGGACCGCGTCGAGCTGCGCCGTCCACTCCTTGAGCGCGCTCTTGGCGGGAGCGTCCACGTCGCCCTGGTACCAGCGGCGGGAGGTGGTGTAGACGGTGACGGAGAACCGGCGTCCGAAGCGGGGCGTGTCGATCTCCACCGCGCCGATCTCGTCCCAGTCGAACTCGGCCGTCTCGCCGTCCAGCCGCAGCGTGACGCCCGCGCGGTCGGCGCGGATCGTGCTGCGCCGGTCGGCGGCCTCGAAGACCGGCCCGCCGTCGGCCCCGCCGTCCTCCGGCGCGCCCTCCGGCTCCGCCAGGTCTTCGGCGTCTTCGGCCTCTTCCGCGTCCTCGACCAGCTGGACGGGCGCGTCCGCGGCTTCCGCGGCGGCGTCCTCGGGCGCGTGCTCCTCCGCCCGCTCCTCCGCGGCCGCCTCCTCCGCGCCGCCGGATGGCGGGGGCGTCAGGCCGGGGATGTAGGCCGGGTCGGTTCCGGCCGCGGGCATGGGTGGGGTGATCGGACCTGTGCGCTGCTCCACGGCGGGCAGTATCTCCGATAAACCTGTACGGGCGACAGGCGGCTCACGCCATCGACCGCCCGGGCCGCCGCCGGAGCGGCCCACGAGCGGCTGCCACGCGCGTCCGTCGTCGCCCGTCGGCGGACCCTCGCCGACGGCCCCCGACCGCACCGAGACCGCCCGCCCCGGCACCGCCGCGTGTCACGGCCGCGCCGCCCGGCCGCCGGAGCCGCCGCCGTCCGCTTCGCCCTCGCCGCCGCCCAGCCGCGCGGCCAGGAGTTCGGCCAGATGCAGTCCGCGGCGGTCGGCAAGTTGGTCCAGTTGCGTTCGGCAGGAGAAGCCGTCCGCCAGCACGACACCGTCCCGGGGCAGGTCCCGTACGGCGGGCAGCAGGGCCGTCTCCGCGACCGCCGCCGACACGTCGTAGTGCCCGCGCTCGGCGCCGAAGTTGCCCGCCAGGCCGCAGCAACCGCCGACCGTACGGACCGACGCGCCCGCCGCGCGCAGCAGCCGCTCGTCGGCCTGCCAGCCCATCACCGCGTGCTGGTGGCAGTGCGGCTGGGCCACGGCCGTGACGCCGTCGAGGCGCGGCGGGGTCCACTCCGGGCGGTGCCGGGCGAGCAGTTCGGCCAGGGTGTGCGTGGCCTCGGCGGCCCGTACGGCGCGGGCGTCGTCCGGGCCGAGCAGGGCGGCGGCGTCGGCGCGCAGCACGGCCGTACAGGACGGCTCCAGCGAGACCACCGGCACCCCGGCGGCCAGGTGCGGGCCGAGCGCGTCCAGGCCCCGGGACAGCACGCGCCGGGCCGTGTCGAGCTGCCCGGTGCTGATCCACGTCAGCCCGCAGCACACCTTCCGCTCGGTGAGCCGGACGGCGAACCCGGCGTCCTCCAGCACCGTCACGGCCGCGACGCCGACCTCGGGCGTGAAGTGGTCGGTGAAGGTGTCGACCCACAGCAGTACGGGCCGTGCGTGCGGTGGAGCGGCCGTACGGGCGGCGAGCCACTGCCGGAAGGTGCGCGGCGCGAAGCGCGGCAGGTCCCGGCGCCGGTCCACGCCGCCCAGCAGCTTGGCGGAGGCGGCCACCGGCGGCAGCGCCAGCAGCCGGTTGACCGCGCGCGGCGCGAGCGCGGCCAGGCGGGCCCAGCGGGGCAGGGCGCCCAGGGAGTAGTGGGAGGCAGGGCGCAGGCGCCGCCGGTAGGACTGGTGCAGGATCTCCGCCTTGTACAAGGCCATGTCCACGCCCGTAGGGCAGTCGGAGGCGCAGCCCTTGCAGGCCAGGCACAGGTCCAGGGCCTCCAGCGCCTCGGGCGCGCGCCACCCGCGCGGGGTGAGGGAACCGGAGACCAGCTCCTGGAGCACCCGCGCCCGCCCGCGCGTGGAGTCCTTCTCGTCCCGCGTGGCCAGGTAGGACGGGCACATCACGCCGCCGCCCGCGGTGGTGTCGGCCCGGCACTTGCCCACGCCCGTGCAGCGGTGCACGGCGGCGTGCAGGTCGCCGCCGTCGTGCGGGTAGGCCAGGGCCAGGTCGCGGCGCGGCAGGCGCGGCCGGGCGCCGTCGGGCGCGGGCCGCAGGTCGGCGTCGAGCGGGCGGGGCCGTACGATCACGCCGGGGTTCAGCACGTCGTCCGGGTCGAAGACGCCCTTCACGGCGGCGAACGCGGCCAGCGCGTCGGCCGAGTACATCAGCGGCAGCAGCTCGCCGCGCGCCCGCCCGTCCCCGTGCTCTCCGGACAGCGAGCCGCCGTAGGAGGCGACCAGCCGCGCGGCGTCGCACAGGAAGCCGCGGAAGTCGGCCGTGCCGCCGGGCCGGTCCAGCGGGAAGTCGATACGGACGTGCAGGCAGCCGTCGCCGAAGTGCCCGTACGGCACGCCCGTCAGGCCCCGGTCGGCCAGCAGCGCGTCGAAGTCGCGCAGGTAGCCGCCGAGCCGGTCGGGCGGGACGGCGGCGTCCTCCCACCCGGCGTGCGCGGGCTTCCCGGCCGGGCTGCGGGCGGCGAGCCCGGCGCCGTCCTCGCGAATGCGCCACAGCGCCGCGGCCTGCGCGGGGTCGGTGACGACGACGGCGTCCAGCGCCCCGGCGCCGGCGGCCAGCGCGGCGGCCCGGTGCGCGGCCTCGGCGGGCGTGGCCCCGGGCACCTCGGCGAACAGCCAGCCGCCGCCCGCGGGCAGCGGCGGCACGGCCGCGGGCCCGCGCCGGTCCCGTACGACGCCGACGATCCGCGCGTCGATGCCCTCCAGCGCCACCGGCCCGTGCGGCAGCACGGCGGGCACGGCGTCGGCGGCCGTGGCCATGTCCGGGTAGCCGAGCACGGCGAGCACGGTCGCGGCGGGCGCGTCGACCAGCCGCAGGGTCGCGCCGAGCGTCACCGCGCAGGTGCCCTCGGAGCCGGTGAGCATGCGGGCCACGGCGAAGCCGCGCTCGGGGAGGAGGTGTTCGAGGGCGTAGCCGGAGACCTGGCGGGGGAAGCGGCCCAGCTCGGTGCGGATGACGGCGAGGTGGGCGCGGGCGACCTCGGCGAGGCGTTCCAGCAGCGGGGAGTCGGCCCCGGACCCGCTGTCGAGGCTCAGCCGCTCGCCGGTGCCCGCCAGCACGTCCAGCGCGAGCACGTTGTCGCTCGTACGGCCGTAGGCGAGGGCCCGGGAGCCGCACGCGTTGTTGCCGATCATCCCGCCGAGGGTGCAGCGGTTGTGGGTGGACGGGTCGGGCCCGAAGCGCAGCCCGTACGGGCCCGCGCGGCGCTGGAGGTCGGCCAGCACCACCCCGGGCTCGACCACGGCGGTACGGGCGTCGGGGTCCACGGCCCGCACGGCGTTCAGGTGCCGGGAGAGGTCGAGGACGACGCCGGTGCCGACCGCGTTCCCGGCGATCGACGTGCCCGCGCCGCGCGAGGTCAGCGGCACCCCGGCCGCCCGGCACACCTCCAGCGCGGCGGCGACCTCGTCGGCGTGCCGGGGGAAGGCGACCGCGCGGGGCAGGACGCGGTAGAGGGAGGCGTCGGTGGAGTACTCGGCCCGGCGCCGCGTCGAGATGTCGACATCGGCGAGCCCGGCACGGCGCAGCCGGGCGGCGAGGTCGGCGGCGCCGGGCGGTTCGGGGATGCGGGCGGCAGGGGTGGCGCGCACGGGCACGTCCTCGCTGGTGGTTCGGTGGCCGGTGGTCAGCCGGGACGCCGCTGCCTCATGCCGTGGCCGCTGACCGTCAGACGCGCTGGAGATACCAGTGCTGGTTATGGTCCTGACTGTAGGAGGTCCAGTCCCCCCAGTACGAGTACTGGTTCACCCGCGCGGCCGGTGCCGTGCTTCGGTTGACGACGTCGATGACCTTGCCGCTGTTCCGGTTCTTCAGCTTGAACACGATGCCGTCGGTGTCCGAGGCACCGGCGGGAACGGGGAGCCATTCCTTGTGCGAGCCGCTCGGGTTGGCGCGGGTCAGGATCTCCGCCGCGTTCGCTGTCGACCCGCCCACCACCTCAAGGTAGCGCTCCCGGGCGGCGTCCGCGTTCCTGATCCGGTAGCCGCCGCCCGGCACCGGGACGAGCTCCCACTGCTCCGCGGCGGCGCCGGAGTAGTCGTTCTGGACGATGTTGGCGCCGTCGCCTGTCCAGGACGGGTCCTCTAGTTGGAGGTGGAGGCTGCTGAGCGTGGACTGGATCGTGTAGGTGCCGCTCAGATCCGGTGTGCTGATCGCCACCGGTATCGTTCCGGTGGTGACTCCGTCGATCTGCACGTGGATGGCTCCGTTGGTGGTGATCGGCATGGTCGTCGCCGTGGGCACGGAGGATGTCGCGTTGGTCAGCTGAGGGAATTCCAGCGTGAAGTCGACGGTGTTGGCCGTGCCGCTGGAGAACGGCCCGAGCCCGCCCGGCGGGTGCACCCGCACGAAGGGCGCGATCTTCGTGTCCGGCACCAGGCGGATGTTGCTGAGCTGCGCGACCTCTGCCGTGCCGAGTTCGATGATCTTCGCGACGATCTCGTCGGGCCTGATGCCCTCGGCGTACGTGCCCAGGGTGGCGGAGGCCATTCTCTCGCCCTGGCCCGGGTTCCCGCCGATGTGGGACAGCGGGCCGGGGTCGCTGTTCAGTCCCACTCCGTTCGTGCTGATCACCAGGACGAAGATCTGCTCGTTCTGGAGTTTCTGGGCCACCGACACCTCGGTGATGTCGTAGGGCAGGCCGGTGACGCCGGAGCGGATCGGGTCGTGGCCGGGCGCGTCACCGAACCACACGATGATCCGTTTGGCGTTCTCGCGCCAGCCGATCGACCCGCTGGGCGGCTGTGCGAGTTGGTCCAGGGCGTAGAACTGTCCCTCAGCGGTGTCTCCGCCGCCGCCCACGTCCCAGGCGTTCATGCCGCTCTGCACCGCGAGGGTGTCGCTGGTCAGCGACACCTGATGAGCGAACCAACGGTCCGTGGGCTCCACGATGTCCCGGTAGTTGCCCACACCGAACCGGATGTCCGCACCCACCCCCACCGCTTCCTGCACCAATCTGCTCAGGATCTCGGATGCGCCCGCCTTCACGCTCTCGATGACGGGGCCCATGCTTCCGGTGCTGTCGGTGAGGAAATACACGTCGATCCTGGGTATGGTGCCTGTCGCGGGAACGTTCACCTGAAGGTTCTGGTGGAGGACGTCCGCCGGGTTCTGGCTGACCACGAGGTTGAGGCTCGACGGGCTCTGAGTAGACATGAGAAATCTTCCTTTCTCGTGCTGGTTCTGTCGGTCTGGCGATGAATTCCGTAAGGAGGGGTACGTCCGGGAAAGACGAACAGGTGCGAGGGAGTGCGGACAGAAAAAGGGAAGGCGGGTTCTCCTACGCGACCTGCCGCCAGTGCTCCGGAACGGGTTCAGGATAAATGGGATCGCCGTTGGCCCGGTCCTTGTAGAACCAGTGATGGAACTCGGCCGCATCGGTGATCCGGTTCTGGTATCCGCGGCTGTTGTCGATGTCGTCCTGTGCGCGCGCGTAGTTCGAGCGGCGCTGATGGCGTCTCCGGCAGATCTCGTAGTCCATGCGGTGCAGGTGAATGAGATACAGGTGCGGATCCGGGTTGGTGCCGTAGTCGGCCCGCTCGTGGAAGCCGCCCCGCCACATCATCGGAACGCGGGCGAGGAGCGGTTTGGAGTACAGCGGGTTGGCGAACCACGCCGATCTCTGGCAGAGGATCTTGCGCGCGGGGTCGAAGGCCGGTTCCTGGTCCCTGAGATGCAGGATCTCGTATCCGGTGCAGTTGACGTAGTCGTCGCCGAAGTGGTCTATGTACGTCCCGAGATCGCAGGTGTGGGGGTCGGGGGCGACGATCTCGTCGACGTCGGTGCAGAGCACGGTGTCGTAGCGGTCCACGAGCTCGTGCTGGTGCCGCTGGACGAGGTCACGCTGCCAGTCGCTGCTGAACACCTCCTGGTGGACGGGTATGTGGACGAACCGGTTGGCCGGACGAAGATCCGGTGAGGGCCGGTGGTGGAGCACATAGATGTCCTCGGGTGGGAAGAAGCGGGAGTAGTAGCGCAGCCAGATGGGGAGGAATTCGGGTTCCTCGCGGACGAGGGTGAGCACGGCGCGGGTTTTCCGGTGGCCGGTGGCCTCCCGGAGCGCCCACTGCTGCTGCGATCCGCCCCAGAAGGAGTGCAGGGCGACGCTGGCCGCGTCGTCGTCCCGCGCGTCCCAGAGGTCCAGGCACGTGCCGTAGGCCAGATTCTCCAAGGCGTACCGGCCCGTATGGAGAGGGACGAGACGCCAGCACTGGAGCGGATTCCCCCGGTCTGGTGCGAGTACGACCTCCGCGGCTCCAGCCGAGACGGCCGCGGTCAGGAAAAGGCCGCTTCCCGTATTCCTGACCAGAAAGGTGTGCCGCCCTCCGCAAGCGGGCTCCAGCCGCCACTGCTGTACGGGTCGGCGGTCCGCCGCCGGCCACGACTGGCGCACCCGGTGACCGTCGGCGGTCAGCACCTTTCCGCTGCTCGCACTGACGATTCCGAACTGAGCGCCGGGCACGGTCATGGTCTGCTCAGCACCTTTCCGCTCGTGCTCCGCGCCGTCGGTCCGCGGCACGACGGCAGGCGACACCTCCGAAGCTAACTCCTTTCCGCGGGGTTGTCCTGCCGGAGCCGGACACGAGGAGTGGCAGGGGACAACGCTCCGCCTGCGCCCGACTTCGCCCGCGGCAGATCACTCGTCTCACGCTGCGGAAACAGGCGACCGCATGTATATTTCTCGGCAGATCATCCCTTTCTTTCCGGGCGGGACCCGTGGTCATCCGCGGGCCGGCCGTATCCACCGGACACGAGGATCACGCACGATGTCCATGCTTGCCGCATCCGGCGTCGGCGCGGCCGCGCTGACAATTTCAGCGCTCGCCCTCGCCAGGAATTCCGGTAAATCCGGTGAAGAAGTGGCCGCGGGAGACCGGAGGACGCCGCGCAGTGTTTCCGTGGTGATTCCGGCGCACAACGAGGAGACGACCATCGCCGAGACCATCCGTTCCTGCCGGGCACAGACCCATCCCCTCGACCAGATCATCGTGGTCGCGGACAACTGCTCGGACCGCACCACGGAGATCGCGCGCGGTCAGGGAGCCGTGGTCATCGAGGGCCGGGGCGGCTCCAAGGCGTCGGCACAGAACCTGGCCCTGCCCCACATCACCAGCGACGCCGTGGTGGCCCTCGACGCGGACGCCACCCTGAGCCCGGACGCGGTGGAACTGATGATGGGCACCCTGCGCGGTGGCCGCGCGGGCACCTGCACGTCGGCACGGCCCAAGGACACCAGCACCGTCTACAGCCAGTACCGCACGCTCTACCACGCGATCGCCAACGGCTGGGTGCGCCCCCTGCAAGACCGGCTCGGGCGGCAGTTGGTCCTCAGCGGCATGTCCAACTGCCACCGCACGGACGTGCTCCGCGAGGTCGGCGGTTTCCCCGACGACAACATCACCGAGGATTTCAACCTGACCTGGACGCTGCACCGCCGCGCCCAGCCGGTCGGCTTCACCCCCAAAGCCTTCGTCTACACCCAGGAGCCCGCGTCCCTGTCCGAAATCCTGTCCCAGATGCACCGCTGGACAGCCGGGTTCGCGCAGACGATGGTCCGGCACCGTACGCCGCTGATGGACGTCGCGTCACTGATCGTCGTCGGCACGCAGGTCGTCGACGCCGCGCTCGGCGGCGTCGCGATATGCAGTCTGCCGCGCTACCTCGCCCGTCATGGCTGCCCACGTGGCCTGCTGACCTGGTGGAGCCCGCTCTGGGCGGCCGTCATGCTGTCGTCGCTCGGTGTGGCCGTCCGGCAGCTCGGGTGGCGGACGACGGCCAAGTGCCTTCCGGGCTGGGTGGCGATGCAGGGTCTCACCGGGCCGTTGATCGCCTGGTGGCTGTTCCGCGAGTGGGTGCTGGGCCGTCACCTGACCACCTGGACCGGTCGGCACGGGTGCCGACCGGCCATCACCCCCATGCCGCGCGGCCGCAAGGCGGTGCTGGCGGCCGGCGGGCTTGCCACCGCCGCCCTCCTGGGAGTCCTCCGCGCGGCCCCGGGACATGACCCGTCCGCGGCCGCGCGGAGGCGGCGCCTCCCCGGGTGAAGGACGCGAGCCCCGCCCGGCGCGCGATGCCCTCCCAGCGCCCCGCCCGCCGCGCCCGCGCCCCTGCCGTGACGTGTCACTCCAGGTCGGCCCACTGCCGCCGGAGGCTGTCGCGGGCCCGGTCCAGCTCGCGGTACAGGGCGCGCTGCGTGACGTGGCGGCACCACGCGTCTTCCACCGCCACGAGTACCGACCACAGGCGGTCGCGTAACGTCCTCTCGGGCGGATTCACGAAGCGCTGAATGGTGCGCTCGGTGTTCGTCATCGGGCGGTCGCGTCGCCGATGTCCGCGCGGAGTCATTCGGCCCCTGAGTTCTTCCGGGTGACGGCGATGCCAGTGTCACTGCCGCTTCCTGTGGTCGGCGACGACGGCGTACGTGTGCCCGCTGAGCACTCGGCGTCGATTCCCCGCCATGCGAATCGACCAGATACTGGTCGACTCCGCTCCGCCCCGAGGACTTTGACAGCGGGTCGAGTCCGACGATGACGAGGACCGGATATCCGATGGCGGCGGTCCACCACCACGTGAGGTTTATTCGGGCCCGCAGGCTGTAGGGCTGGAGTCCGTCGACGGACAGCAGAATGTGATCCTGGCACGCCAGGGTCACTCCCGGAGTGGCGGTCTCGTCCGTGACCGGCGGTACGACCAGGTCGAGGGCGATCGCGAGGCCGCGCATCTGCCGTTCGACGTAGTCGGCGGTCTCCACGGGGTGCCGGGGTTCCGGGTGGGTGATCAGCAGGGTGGGGATCGGCAGGGAATCCCACACTTCCACCCATGTCCACGTGGTCACCGTGTTGAGTAACGCGCGGGAAGGCGGCGACGTGCTCACGGGCGCACCGCCGTCGCAGCGGTGCGAAGCTCGAACCAGACCCGCTTTCCGTCCGGCGTCCGGTCCACCCCCCACGTGTCGGCGGTTCTGTCGATCAGCGCCATGCCGCGCCCGCTTTCGGCGAGGAAGTCGGGGCGGAGCACGACCGGCGGGGTCGGATCGGTGTCGCTGACGGCGACGCGCAGGGAATCGGCGAAGTACTGGATCACGATCACGCAATACGGGGAGTCGGTGTGCTTGACGACGTTGCTCAGCAACTCGCTCAGGCACAGGGCTACGTCGTGGGATAAGGCGGAGAGGTCCCACAGCCCGAGGTGCGCGCGGACGATGCCGCGCACGGTGGGGATCGCCTCCGGGCTGAGGTCGAGGGACTGGGCGAACTGGTGTGTGAAGTCCTCCGCTGTGGTGCTCATGGGCCCTCCCGATGGTGGCGCTCCGGAGTCGGAAGGTCCGGTAGCGTCACGATGCAAGGTCGCCACTCTGTCTCGGCAGGTGGTGGCGTCTAGAGTGCCCCTCCGGGGGCCACCATGCAAGCCTGTCACGTCGCTTATGAAAATTTGCACGCTTGTGGGTGACGGGTGTAGAAGGGCTTGCGGAGCAGGTGGCGTGTGATCACCGCTCCGGGCAGACTGACCCCAACGACCGGGAGGGACAGCAGTAGATGAGTGCGCCAACGGTCCGCCGTCGGCGGCTCGGTGCCAAGTTGCGGGCGCTGCGCCTCGAACGGAAGCTCACCCTGGAAGAAACGGCCGACCGGTGTAAGGACTTCACACCGTCGAAGCTGTCGCGCATCGAGACGGCCCGTACCGCCGCGAAGGCCGAGGACATCGAGGCACTGCTCGACGTCTACGGCGTGGACGGCGAACTGCGCGCCGCCTTGCTCACGTTGACGCGCGACGGCGGCAAGCGCGGCTGGTGGCAGTCGTACCGGGGCGTCCTGACGCCGCTGTACGAGGACCTGATCAGCCTGGAGTCCGAAGCCTCGGCCGTCAGCACGTACCAGCACGGCGTCATCCCCGGGCTGCTCCAGACCGCCGCGTACGCGAAGGAGACGCTGCGGGCCACGGCCATGACCGACGCTCTCGCCGAGCGGGTGCACGCGCTCGTGGAGGTGCGGCTGGCGCGGCAGGCCGTACTCACCAGCCGCGACGAGCCGCTGCACCTGTGGGCCATCATCCACGAGGCCGTGCTCAGGATGGAGTGCTCCAACCCCGCGATCATGCGTGAGCAGCGACAGAAACTCCTCAGCGTCGCCGAGCTTCCGAACGTCAGCATCCAGGTGATGCCGTCGAATGTGGCCCCGCACCCGGGTGCCGGTGGCGCGTTCACCATCCTGGGCTTCCCCGAGCACACGGACCTGGACGTGGTCTACCTCGAACACCTGACCAACGCCCTGTACGTGGAGGACTTGGCGGAAGTCAAGGTCTACGGGCAGGCGTTCGAGTGGCTGAGGGCCGCGGCCCTGTCCTTCGAGGACTCCCTCGCCTTCATCGCTGGATTGGATGCCAAGACATGACGAAACGCATACCCGACGCCTCGATACTTCCCGTGCGCTGGAAGAAGTCCAGCCGGAGTCTCGCGCAGGGTGACTGCGTCGAGACGGCGGAGATGGACCTGAGCGCACTTCCCTCGGCCTGGCAGAAGTCGAGCCACAGCCTCGCTCAGAGCGACTGCGTGGAGACGGCGGTGGCCGGGCCGCGCGTCGCGGTCCGCGACTCCAAGAACCCGACCGGCCCGGCGCTCCTGTTCGGCCGCGACTCGGTGCACGCCTTCCTGGAGGGCGTGAAGTCCGGCGCCTTCGAGGCGTAGAGCCGTAGACCTGTCGAGCCGTAGGCCGCGCCTGCGACGACCGGCCCCCGCTCCCGGCCCGACGCCGGGAGCGGGGGCCGGTCTACTCGTCCAGCCCTTCCAACTCCGCCCCCACCCGGCGGTCGATGGCCAGCGAGACCTCCGCGTACACCGCCTTCTTCAGCAGCGGCAGCACCCGAGGCTGTCACCGTGACGTCTCGCGGGTCCAGTCGCCGCGGTCGCCGAGCTTGTGGTTGTCCCGGCTGCGGTGGGTCTTCGCGTGGGATTCGTTCTGGGGGCGAGGGACGATGTGGTCGAGCCGGGGCAGGGTGTCGGTGATGAGCAGGCGTCCGTGCCGCATGGAGCGTTGCCAGACATCGCGGACCTCGTCGGTGTCCGGCCAGATGGAGAAGAGCGCTTCGGCGAGGATGGGGCCGGTGTCGACGCCGGGGTCGATCGTGTGGATGGTGACGCCGTGCAGGTGCTCGCGGTTGTGCAGGGCCCAGTTCACCGGTCGTACGCCCCGGTACTGGGGCAGGCGGCCGGGGTGGAAGTTGATGATCCGCTCGGCTCGGGCGATGAGGTCGGGGCCGATGATTCTGTCGTAGAGGATGGAGAAGACGAGGTCGAACCGTCCTCCCAGGTCGCGCCAGTCGCCCGAGCGCACCAGGCGGGTCGCGGGCCAGCGGCTGGCCACGTGGTCGGACAGGCGGATGTCCCAGTCGGGTTCGCGGGCGACCGGGACCACGGTGTCCAGGGTGGTTTCGGGCAGGGCGGCGATCGTCTCGCAGGCGTGGGCCGCCAGGCCGCCTTTCCCGAGCACGGCTGCGCGTTTCACGGCTCGTGGTCTCCTCTCCTGAACTGCGTTCGCTGCACGGATGGTTCACGTCGCATGGTGGGTGAAAAGTCTGCTATTGTCCCGTGATCAGTCGATCTCCAGTGCCCCGGGCGCGCCCCCGACGCACCAGACAGGAAGCCTCGCGATGTCCAGCGACCCCCACAGCCCTCTGCCGTTCGGTCCTGACCGGGCGTTTCGCCTGATCGTGTCGGGAGGCGGGACCGGCGGGCACACCTACCCGGCGCTGACCGCGGTGCGCACCCTCGCCGCGCGGCTGGCCGTGCACGGCCGGGCGCTGGAGGTGCTGTGGGTCGGGGCGGCGGGCGGTCTGGAGGAGCGCGTCGCGGCGAGCGAGGGCATCGCCTTCACGCCGGTGGCCACGGGCAAGATCCGCCGCTCCCGCAATCCGCTGAAGATGCTGTCGGTGGCGAACGCGAAGGACATGGGCCGGGTGCCGCTCGGCGTCGCCCAGGCCCGTACCACCGTGGCCGCTTTCCGCCCTGACGTGGTGCTGGCCACGGGCGGCTACGTGGCGGTGCCGGTCGGTCTGGCGGCGAAGCTGTGCCGGGTGCCGCTCGTGATCCACGAGCAGACCGTCCGGCTGGGCCTGGCGAACAAGGCGCTGGCCCGCGCGGCGGCCCGGGTCGCGGTCTCTTCGGAGGCGTCGCTGGAGCTGCTGCCTGAGGGCGCCCGGCGTACGGCCGTGGTGACCGGCAACCCGGTCCGGCCGCAGGTGCTGGCCGGGCAGGCGGACAAGGCGGTGGCGGCGCTGGGCCTGGACGGCTTCGACCGCGGGCTGCCCACCCTGTACGTAACCGGCGGCGCGCAGGGTGCCCGGCAGATCAACCAGGCCGTGACCGCGATCCTGCCGTGGCTGCTGGAGCGGGCGAACGTCATGCACCAGTGCGGCCCGGCCGCCGTCGAGGAGCTGACCGCCCGCGCCGCCGCGCTCCCGGCCGATCTGGCGGGCCGCTACTTCCTCACCGGCTTCGTCGGCGCCGAACTGCCGGACGTACTCGCCTTGGCCGACGTGTTGGTCTCCCGAAGCGGCGCGGGCACCATCGCGGAGATCACCGCGCTGGGCAAGGCCGCGGTGCTGATCCCGCTGGCCACCTCGGCCGGGAACGAGCAGGCCCACAACGCCGCTCACCTGCACGAGTCCGGGGCCGCCGTCGCGCTGCCCGGCGAGGTGACCCCGGACGCGCTGCGCGAGGCGGTCGCCCCGCTGCTGGCCGACCCGGCGCGCCGCGATGAAATCGCGAAGCAGGCCCGTGCTCACGGCCGCCCCGAGGCCGCCGAGCGGCTGGTCGACGTGCTGCTGTCGGTCGTCGCGGAGGGCCGCGCGTAGGACCCGAGGGCGGAGTGCTCGACTGTGCCGGGGCAGGTGGCGCGCAGCGCGCGTTCGAGCACGGTGACGACGTGGTCCGCGTCGGAGCAGGTCATGGCAGGGTGGAACGGCAGGGTCAGAATCTCCCGGGCCGTCATCTCGGTGGCGGGCAGGTCCCGGTGCCAGCGGGAGAAGGCGGGCTGGAGGTGGTTGGGCGGGTAGTGGACGCCCACGGCAATGCCCTCGGCCTGCATCACGCGGAAGACGGCATCGCGCCTGGGGACACGGACCACGCAGTTGAACGGGACCGTGCTGTCGATCCCGACATCGACCAGGACCGCTTCGCCGACGTTGCGCAGCGCGTCCTGGTAGGCACGCCACAGTGTCCCGCGCCGAGCCGCCGAACTCTCGAAGTGCCGCAACTGGACCCGGCCGATCGCGGCGTTGATGCCTGACAGCGGTGCGCGCAGGCCGGTGCGTTCGACGGTGTACGTGGTGGTCCGCAAGCGTTCGCTCTGCGGCTGGACGATGCCCAGCATGCGCAGGCTTCGGGCCGAGGTGGCCTCCTCGGGCGTACGCGGCACGACGACTCCGCCCTGGCCGCAGGTGAGCTGCTTGATCGGGCCGAAGGAGAAGCAGGTCGCCGCCTGCGGGCGGGCCCCGACCCGGTGCGGGCCGCAGAAGGAGCCGAACGCCTGGGCGGCGTCCTCGACGACCGCGATGCCGCGGGCCGCCAGGGTGCCGTGCAGGCCGCTCAGGTCCACGGCCCGCCCGCCGTAGAGCACCGGCATCACGGCCCGGGTCTCCGCGGTGATCGCGTCCATGACGGTGCACGGGGTCACGCACAGCGTGCCGGGGTCGACGTCGGCGAAGCGCGGGACTGCCCCGCACATCAGGATCGCCTGCACACTCGCGCAGAAGGTCATCGACGGCACGACGACCTCGTCGCCTTCGCCGATGCCGCGGGCCAGGAGTGCGATGTGCAGGGCGTCGGTTCCCGAGGCGACGGCGACGACCTCGGGCACGCCGAGGAACCGGGCCAGTTCGCGCTCGAATGCCTCCGTCTCCCGGCTGTGCCCGTACTGGCCACCGGCCAGCACGGCGGCCACCGCTTCCGCCTCGGGGCCGTGGAGGAAGGGCTTGGCATTGGCGCCGACCTGGCTGCTCTGCGTCGTGGACATACGGATCACCTGCCGGGGGTCGAGGGGGCGGAGAGCTGGAGCTGAGCGGTGGAGGCGCGCAGCATCGGCGCCCACCGGTCCGGGTGGGCGCGGTACCACTCCACGGTCTGCGCCAGGCCCTCTTTCAGGTCGTGGCGGGGCTGGTAGCCGAGGCTGTGGACGGCCTTGGAGCAGTCCATGGAGTAGCGCAGGTCGTTGGCGGGCCGGTCCGGGACGTAGGTGACCGCGTCCCAGTCGGCGCCGCAGGCGTCGAGGATCAGCGCGGTGAGTTCGCGACCGGACAGGTCCGTTCCCCCGCCGAGGTTGTAGACCTCGCCCGGCGTGCCGTGGCGCAGAACCAGGTCGATCCCGGCGCAGTGGTCGGCGACGTGCAGCCAGTTGCGGATGTGCTGCCCCTGCCCGTGCAAGGTGACCGGTTCGCCTTTGAGGAGCCTGGTCACGAACAGCGGGATGATTTTCTCCGGGTGCTGGTTCGGCCCGTAGTTGTTGCTGGCCCGGGTGACGCACACCGGCACGCCGCTGGTGTGCCAGTACGACAGCGCGATCAGGTCGGAGGCGGCCTTGGACGCCGCGTACGGGACGGAGGGGCGCAGCGGGGACTCCTCGGTGGCCGAACCGGTCGGCAGCGAGCCGTAGACCTCGTCGGTGGAGACGTGGACGAAGCGGCTGACGCCGAAGCGCTGCGCGGCGTCCAGCAGGGTCTGCGTGCCCATCACATTGGTGGCCAGGAAGGCGCCCGCGGCGTAGAAGCTGCGGTCGACGTGGGATTCGGCGGCGAAGTGGACCACGGCGTCGTGGCGCTGGACCAGCCGGTCGACCAGCGGCCGGTCGAGGATGTCACCCTCGACGAAGGCCAGCCGGGGAGACAGGAACGCTTTCCCCAGGTTGTGGATATGCCCCGCGTAGGTGAGCGCGTCCAGGACGGTCACCTGGCCGATGTCGTCGGCTTTCAGGAGGCGCTTGACGAAGTGCGAGCCGATGAACCCGGCTCCGCCGGTTACGAGTACGTCCATGGCTGTCGGCCAATCTGGGAGGGCCGGGGATCGCCCGGCGGGCCTCAGGCGGTGTGTCAGGAGTGATGTCGGCCGGTCTGCTGCGGTCGACCGGGCGCGGCGTCGGCCGCTGGTCTCAGTGGTCGGAAAGCTGGGACTTCGGTGGGCCGGGAGCGTGCAGTGGGAGGCGGACCACCACCGTCTTGCCGCCGCCGTCCGGGTCGAGAGGCATGCTGATCGTGCCTCCGGCCTCTGCGACCAGGCGGCGCACCAAGAGCAGACCCCATCCTCCGCTGGCGTCGGCGTGGGGTTCGGGAAGTGCTTCGGGACGGTAGGGGTGACGGTCGTGGACAGCGAGCCCGAGCCATCCGTCGTGGGCGGCGAGGGCGATGTCAAAGGTCGCCGACGTGACGACTGCATGCTGAACGCAGTTCGTGACCAGTTCGTTCAGCGTGATCAGGGCAGTGTCGGCGACCGGGTGCTCTCGCTGCATGCCCAGGGCCGCAAGAGCATCGCGCACCTCCTGGCGGGCCCGCGGCACGGCCGCAGCCGTCGCGGGCAGGGTCAGCCGCATGGCTCCCCCGACCTCGTGAAAGGCGATCGCCTCGAGTTCCCCTGCGACGCCTGCGTTGCCGCCTGGTCGTGAGAGAACCGGTCCCGACGCCGGCCGCTTCCCCAGGGGCGTAGCAGCAGCTTTCTGGTACAGCACGCGTATGAGCCGCCTCTCTCATCTGCCGGGCGGAGTCGATCCGGGTCAGTGAAGGAAGGAAACCGGCGGCGACGGCCGTGACGGTATGGTGAACTGGGATCACTCACAGTTCATTCACGCTCACCAACGATGACGCGGGGCGGGGGCCTCGATGGACGCGCAGGACCAGGAGACCACTACCGTCCAGCAGGCCGCCGAGGACTTTGCGGCCGAGGTCGCGCGGTGGCGGGACGTACGAGGCATGTCCAAGCGGGCCTTGGCACTGGCTATGGGCTTCGACCCGTCGTACGTCAGCCACATGGAGTCCGGCCGCCACAAGCCCAGCGAGGAGTTCGCACGGCACGCCGACAAGGCCCTGAACGCCGGGAAGGCGATCTGGAGGCGCTGGTGCGACTACGAACAGGCCAGAGCCCGGTCCCGGCGCCCTTCCACGATTCCACCAGTTCCGCGCAGGCCCGAGCAGCCGTACGCGACCGGCTCCGCCCTCGTCGTCGAACACGACGCCGCCCGCCTCCAGTACGACGGCCGCTACTACCGTCTCACCATGAGGCGGTTGCTGCGGAACACCGGCGAGCAGCCGGTGACCCGCTACCTGATCCGCATCTCTGTGGACCGCTATCCCGGTAACCCGGAGCAATCCAACGTCCACTACCGGACCCACCCGCTGACCTGGGCCGAACTCGGTCTCACAGCCACCTGCCGGGGTGAGGCCATGCGCTGGCAGGCCAAGCACGACCGCGACGCCTTCAAGGAAGTCTGGCTGCTGTTCGACAACGAACGCGGCCGCTTCCCGCTCTACCCCGGCGAGTCCGTCTGGATCGAATACGCCTACACCGTGGGCGATGACAAGTGGGGCGACTGGTTTCAGCGGGCCGTACGCCTGCCCACCGAGCACCTGGAAGTCCAACTGGTCTTCCCCGCGGCCCTCGATCCAGTGGTCTGGGGTACCGAGACCTCCCTGACAGCCGAGGCGTCCCCGCTTCGGACCCCTCCCGTATGCAGCGACGACGGCGAGCTACGGCTGATCACGTGGACCACGTCCACACCCGCCCTGCACGCTCGCTACCGTCTGGAATGGCGGTTTCGGGCACGGCTCGAAGCGACACAGAACCAAGGGGAGTTCAGGTGATTGACGTGCGGCCAAGCCAGCGCATGCGCGACCTCGGCGTCGTCCAGGACGGCGCCGGAATCCTCGCCGAACCGGCCCGCGTCTTCGACCTGCCCGCCGAGCGCGACGAGGCCGAACGCACCGTGGCCGAGTTGTTCGCCGCCATGGAGCGGATCGGGCAGGTCCACCCCTTCGCCAAAGGCATGGGTATCGCGGCCCCGCAGATCGGTATCTCGCGTGCCGCCGCCGTCGTTCAGCCGCCCGGCGACGCTCCCGCCATCATCCTGCTCAACCCGCGGATCACCGCCAGCTCTGACGAAGCCGACGAGCAGTACGAGGGCTGCCTGTCCTTCTTCGACGTCCGCGGCCTCGTGCCCCGCCCGCTGCGGATCACCGTGGAGACCACGGCACCGAGCGGGGAGATCGTCGCCACGCAGTACGAGCGCGGCCTCGCCCGGCTCATCCACCACGAGATCGACCACCTCGACGGCCTGCTCTACACCGCGCGGATGCGACCCGGCGTCGAACCGATCCCAGTGGAGCAGTACCGGCAGACGGGCCGGGCATGGGACTACGACAACGCCTGATCACCGAGTGCCCAGGCCCGGCCGGGACGCCGGGAGCGGGGGCCCGCCTACTCCCCCAGCTCCTCCAGCTCCGCCCGCACCCGGCGGTCGATGGCCAGCGAGACCTCCGCGTACACCGCCTTCTTCACCATCGGCCGCACCCGGTGCAGCGTCTCGGTGAGCCGCTTGACGTCGTCCTCCGACAGCCGCCTGCCCGGCGCGCCCGCCTCCGGGCCCAGCACCTCCGGGATCAGGTGCTCGCGCATCAGGCCGGTGAAGCCCTCCACCAGGGCGTCCACGTGCTCGCGCAGCTCCCGGCCGTACGACAGCATCGCCGACAGCGGGATGCCCTCCTTGACCAGGTCCGACGACGCCTCCAGCAGGTCGCGGCTGGAGTGGACCAGGCGGGCGCCGTCCACCGCGATGTATCCGATATCCAAAGCGGCGGCCAGGTTCTCCGGGGTGGCCTCGCCCGCGTAGTACTCGGCGATCCTGCCCGGGCTCAGCGAGACCCGCTCCTCCTCGGTCCACGGCGAGGCCGCGTCCAGGCCCAGCAGTTCCGCGGTCCGGCCCGCGTCGCGGCCCGCGGCGAAGGCCGAGATGAGCTCGCCGATGCCGCTGAGGGTGTGGCCGCGGGCGAGCAGTGAGGAGATGGCGCGCAGCCGGGCCAGGTGGTGGTCGTCGTAGTAGGCGGTGCGGCCCTTCAGGCGGGGCGGCGGCAGGAGTTTGAGCTGGCGGTAGTAGCGCAGGGTGCGCATCGTGATCCCGGCCAGCTCGGCCAGTTCGGCGGCCCGGAACTCGCGCGGCTCGTCGGCCCGGCTCGCCTCGGCCCGGTCCACCTCGGCCCGGCTTGCCTGGGCCGGGCTCGCCTGGGCCGGGCCGGGCCGTTCCGCGGCGGCGGCGTCCGCCGGGCCGGGCCCGGCGGCGTCCCGGCCGCTCTCTCGCCGCTCCACGCCCGGAGTCTACCGCCCGGAAGTTTGTGGGAGGCGGCCACTACCCACGGGTAGCCCGTTGGCCGTACCCTCCTCATGCGCCAGTAATCACTGGCGCATGAGTCGGCTGCGGACCGGCTCCCACCCAAGGAGGCTGCGGCAGTGCACGTACGAGTGGCGGTGATCGGGGCCGGTTTCGGCGGGCTCGGCGTGGCGGTGAAGCTGCGCCGCATGGGCGTCGAGGACTTCGTCGTCCTGGAGCGGGCGGGCGCGGTGGGCGGCACGTGGCGGGACAACACCTATCCCGGCTGCGCCTGCGACGTCCCCTCCCACCTGTACTCCTTCTCCTTCGCCCCGAACCCGCGCTGGCCGCGCAACTTCTCCGGGCAGCCGGACATCCGCGCGTACCTGGAACGGGTCGCCGACAGCGAGGGCCTGCGCCCGCACATCCGGCTGAACACCGAGCTGGAGTCGGCCCGCTGGGACGCCGACGAGCTGCGCTGGGTCCTGGAGACCAGCACCGGACCGCTCATCGCCGACGTGGTCGTCTCGGCCACCGGGTCGCTGTCCGAGCCGAAGATGCCCGACCTGCCGGGGCTCGACGGGTTTCCCGGGCACGTCTTCCACTCCGGCCGCTGGGACCACGGCCACGACCTGCGAGGCAAGCGCGTGGCTGTCGTGGGCACCGGCGCCTCCGCCATCCAGTTCGTACCGCGCATCGAGCGCGAGGTCGCCGAGTTGACCGTCTTCCAGCGCACGCCGCCGTGGGTGCTGCCGCGCGCCGACCGGAAGATCACCGGCGTCGAGCGGTGGCTGCACACCAGGCTGCCGTTCACCCGCACCGCCCGGCGCGGCCTGCTGTGGGGCATTCGCGAGATGCAAGTCAGCGCCTTCGCAAAGCACCCGAACGGGATGCGGGTGGTCGAGCAGGTCGCCCGCCTGCACCTGCGCCGCGCCGTCAGGGACCGCGACCTGCGCCGCCGCCTCACTCCCGACTACCGGATCGGCTGCAAACGGATCCTGCTGTCCAACGAGTGGTATCCCGCCCTCACCAGGCCGCACGTGAAGCTGGTCGACTCCGGTCTGCGCGAGGTGCGCGGTTCCACGCTGATCGCTGCCGACGGCCGCGAGACCGAGGTCGACACCATCATCTTCGGCACCGGCTTCCTCGCCACCGACATGCCGATCGCCCACCGCTTCAAGGGCGCCCGCGGCGCCACCCTCGCCGAGGAGTGGCGCGGCGGCATGGCGGCGCTGCGCGGCACGGCCGTCTCCGGCTTCCCCAACCTCCTGGTGATCACCGGGCCCAACACCGGCCTCGGCAACAGTTCGATGATCCTCATCATCGAGGCCCAGCTGAACTACCTCGCCGACTACCTGCGCACGCTCGACACCTCACGCGCGGCGGCCCTCGACCCGCGCCCCGAGGCCGTCACCGCCTGGAACGACCGGCTCCAGCGGCGGCTGGCCCGCTCGGTGTGGAACAGCGGCGGGTGCCAGAGCTGGTACCTGGACGCGGGCGGCCGCAACACCATCATCTGGCCGGGGACGACGCGCGAGTTCCGCCGCGTCACCAAGACGGTGGACCTCGGCGAGTACGAGGTGCTGCGCCGTGCCTGACGCCGAGACCGCCGCCACCGCGCCCGCCGTCGGCTCCGGCTTCGGCGCCGACACCGCCCCGCCCGTCCCGGCCCGGCGCGCCGCCGCCCGGCTGCCGCGCCGCACCGCGTACGCCCGCCCGGCCCGCGTCGGCCACATGACCCCCGTCGAGGCGCCCGGCCCGGTCGCCGACGTCCTGCGCGCACTCGCCAAGGAGCACCTGTGAGCCCCCTCAACCCCCTGCGCCGCGCCACGTCCCGGAGCCTGGAAGGGCAGGTCGTGGTCGTCACCGGCGCCGCCCGCGGCATCGGCGCCGCACTGGCCCGCGCCCTGTCCGTACGGGGCGCGCGGATCGCCCTGGTCGGCCTGGAGCCGGACGAGCTGAAGCGGGTCGCCGCCGGTCTGCCCGGCGAGGCGGCGCACTGGCACGCCGACGTGACCGACACCGCCGCGATGCGCGCCGTGGCCGCCGAGGTGACCACCCGGTTCGGGCGGGTGGACACCGTGGTGGCCAACGCCGGAGTGGGCACCGGCGGCCCGTTCGCCTCCTCGGACGAGGCCGTGTGGCGGCGGGTCGTCGAGATCAACCTCATCGGCTCGACGGTCACCTGCCGCGCGTTCCTGCCCGCCCTCACCGACAGCAAGGGCTACTACCTGCAAGTCGCCTCACTTGCCGCCATGACGCCCAATCCGACGATGTCCGCCTACTGCGCCTCCAAGTCCGGCGTCGAGGCGTTCGCGCACTGCCTGCGGCCGGAGGTGGCGCCGTACGGGGTGCGGGTCGGCGTGGCGTACCTGACCTGGACCGACACCGACATGGTGCGCGGCGGCGACGAGGACCCGCTGCTGGCCGAGATGCGGCAGCGGCTGCCGTGGCCGTTCCACCGCACGTATCCGCTCGCGCCCGCCGTCGAACGCCTCGCGGCCGGAATCGAGCGCCGCGCGCCGCACGTCTACGGCCAGCGCTGGCTGCCTGCCGTGGTGCCCGTGCGCGGCGTCGTGCCGCACGTCCTGGGCGGGCCGCTGGGCCGTCGGCAGATCCGCCGCTTCGCGCCGCGCCTGGCCGCCTTCCGGCCCGGCGGCCTGGCGGGCGCGGGCGGCAGCGCGGCCCTCGCCGAGCCGCCGGACCCGCGGGCGGGTACGGGCGCGGGGGTCGGTACGGGCACCGAGGTCGGTACGGGCGGGTAGGCGGCGGGCGGCGGCGCGGCCGTGGCCGGGACGGGCCGCCCGGTGGGCACCGACCGGTTCACGGGTTGTTGAACCTGACCTCGGGCGTCCGCGGCACCGGCCCGTCCAGCTCCGGCCGTGGCAGCTCGGGGCGTACGGCGGTCCTCCGGCGGACGCACGGCGGCGGCGGGGACATCCGCCGGGAGGCGCACGCGCGGCGGGACCGTGACGAGGACCACCGGGCCGGGGCCGGGGGCGCGGCCCGCGCGGGGCGGTAGCGTCCCCGCCATGGAGACCAGTCAGGCCGGGGCCCGGGCCCTGTGGCAGCGCACCGAACCGCTGCACGCGGTCGTCTACTTCGCCGAGCGCTGCGTGGGCCTCGGCCGGGCGATGGGTCTTAAGGGCTTCTGGATGGGCTACTTCGCCGTCCGTACGGCCCCCCTGGGCGCCGTCGGGCCCGGCGCCGCCACCGCCGTCCTGGGCGTCTTCGCCCCCGGCATGGTCGCCCGCGCGCTGCCCGCCTCCTGGGAGGTCGTCAGCCCGGCCGAGGTGCTGGACCACCGGGCGCGCGCGGCCGCCGCGTCGCTGCGCGAGCTGGACCCGGAGCTCGACGCGCGGGCGGCGGCGCTGGCCGGGCCGCTGGCGGCCATGGTCGAGCGGGCGCCGCTGGTCGGCCGCCCGCTGTTCGCCGCCAACCGGGAGGTGTGCGACCGGGCGGACCCGGTGGAGCGGCTGTGGCAGCTGACGACCGCGCTGCGGGAGTTCCGGGGCGACGCGCACGTGGCCGTGCTGGCCGACCACGGACTGGACGCCTGCGAGGCCCTGGTGCTGGCGGCGGCCGACGGCCGGGTGCCCGGCGGCTGGATGCGCGAGGCGCGCGGCTTCACCGAGGAGGAGTGGGCGGCCGCCGCCGACCGGCTCCGCTCGCGCGGCCTGGTGGACGCCGCCGGTACGGCCACCGCGCACGGCCGCGAGGAGCGGCAGCGGATCGAGGACGCCACCGACCGGCTGGCCGCGCCGCTGCTGCGCCCGCTGTCCGAGGCGGACGCGGACGCCCTGCTGGCGGCGCTGCTGCCGACCGTGGAACGGGTCACGGCCAGCGGGACGCTGCCCTTCCCGAACCCGATCGGCCTGCCGCGCCCGGTGTGAGGCCGCCGGGCCTGGCCCAGGGCCCGCCGCGCCCGGCGTTTTGTTGCCGCGACCAACCCATTTGTTACCGGGACCAAAATGCACCCCAGCCCCTACCCCCAAGTAGGAACCGTGGGGCACAGTCGGCGAACCGGTGCACACCTGCCCCGGTCTGCCACCCCCCCTGGAGTGAGTATGAGACGCGCACTGCCCACCGTCCCGGCCGGAGTCAGGGCGGCCGCGGCGCTTCCGATCGCCGCCGCGCTGGTCTTCGCCGGTCTCACCACCGGCCACGCCGCCGCCGGTACCGGTCCGGCGCCCGGGTCGGTGCCACCGGACGAGGACCCGTTCTACGCGGCACCGGCCGACATCGGCTCGTACGCGCCGGGCGCGGTCGTCGCCAGCAGGCCGATCACGCCGAAGGCCGGTCCTTCGGCCGACTCGGTCGAGGCGTGGCAGATCTCGTACCGGACCAACGACTCCCACGACCGGCCGGAGCTGGCCGTCACCACCCTGCTGGTGCCCAAGAAGGCGTGGACCGGGCCGGGCGCGCGGCCGGCCGTGTCGGCGCAGGCGGCCGAGGACTCCACCGGCACCCAGTGCGCACCCTCCTACGGACTCGCCTCCGGCAGCGGCTACGCGGCCACGGCCGGCATCTACACCACCTCGCTGCTGGACCGCGGGTGGGCCGTGGCGGTGCCCGACTTCGAGGGGCCCAAGTCGGTGTTCATGGGCGGCGTCCAGGCCGGGCACGCCGTGCTCGACGGCATCCGGGCGGTGAAGAACTTCGCCCCGGGCGGCATCGGCGCGGCCAGCCCCTGGGCGCTGAACGGCTACTCCGGCGGCGCCCAGGCCACCGGCTGGGCCGCCCAGCTCCAGCCGTCCTACGCCCCCGAGGTCACGCTCGCGGGCGCGGCCATGGGCGGCACCCCGGCCGACCCGGCGGCGGTGGCACGGTCGATCGACGGCGGTCTGTTCTCCGGCTTCGAGGCCGCCGCGTCGGTGAGCCTGAACGCCGAGTACCCCGAGGCCGGGATCGACGGCCTGCTCAACCCCGCGGGCAGGGAAGCGATGAACAAGGCGCGCGGCGCGTGCCTGCCGGACCTGCTGACCGGCTTCGCCTTCAAGAAGCTCTCCGACTACACCACCGTGAAGGACCCGCTGTCGGTGCCCTCGGTCGCGAAGGCGCTGAAGGAGAACACCCTGGGCGCCGCCGCTCCCGCGACACCGGTCTACACCTACCACGCGGTCACCGACGAGATCGTGCCCGTCGGGCAGGCCCACACCATGGTCCGCGCTTGGTGCGCCAAGGGCGCCACCGTGCGTTCCGACTGGGACCTGCTGGGCGAGCACTCGCTGGAGTACCTGGTCAGGCTGGGCAGCTCGCTGGACTTCCTGGCGGACCGCTTCGCCGGGAAGGCGCCCAAGAACAGCTGCTGACCCGACCGCCAGGCCGGCGCCCCGGCCGTCACGCGCCCGCGGCCGCCGCCGCGAGGTCGTCGTAGACCAGCAGCCCGTCCGCCCGGACCCGTACGCCCGGGGTCGGCCGGTGCGGGGTGAGGCGCCCGTCGTGCATGAGGTGCACGGCGGGCGTCTGGCACAGCAGCAGCGCCGCGTCGCCGGGCGCGGTGCGCACGTCGGCCACGGCCGCCACGCCCGCGCCGCGCAGCAGCTCCGCGAGGAGCTTCCCGCTCCACGGTGCCGTGCCCCACGTTTTGACCAGCCCGGCCTCGGCCATCTCCTCCTCGCCTTTCCGCGCCGGTGCCCCGACGCCCGAGGTGTCGCCACACTCATGTTGGCTGTGTGCATACGTACATCACGGTTGTCGGAGAGGAGATGTGACGTGTCGGTGACTCAGGTCGACATCGACGACGACGCGCTGGAGCGTGCCACGACCCTGGCCAGGGTCCGAACCACAAAGGAGGCGGTCAATCTGGCCCTCCGCTTCTATGTCGAGCAGCAGGAGCGCGCGACACGCATCAGCCGTCACTTCGAGCGTGCCCGTGAGTGGGGCGCCGTAGAGGACGCCGAACGGCTGCACCACGCGGAGAAGCACAGCCGGTGATCTACCTGCTCGGCACGTCCGGACTCGTGAGGACCCGCCCAGAACAGATTGCCACCCACAGCAACCTCCGACCGCTGAACACGCTCTTCCTCCTCGACCGGCCGCTCCGCCATGACCAGCCGAGCACCGGTCGGGCCGAAGCGGACCAGGTACGGGGAGGACTGACACCTTGTCAGGAGCAGGCAGGAGGAAGACCGGCGCGGCGGCGATGGCCGTCGCGTCGGTGGCGGCGCTGGCCGTCGGGGTGACCGGGGCGGACGGCGCCGGGGCCGCCGGTGGGCGGCCGGGCGGGCAGCGGGCGGCGGATGCGGGTCGTACGGTCACGCTCGTCACCGGTGACCGGGTGGAACTCGACGCCGAGGGCCGGGTGGAGCGCGTCACCCGGGGCGCGGGGCGGGAGAACATCCTGGTCCACGTCCAGCAGTACGGGGGCCACCAGCGCGTGATCCCCTCGGACGCGGCGGAACTCATCCGGCAGGGCCGCCTGGACGCGCGGCTGTTCGACGTGACGGCGCTGGTCGCGGACGGGTACGACGACCGGCACCAGGCGTCCACGCCGCTGATCGTCACCTACCCCGGCGGCGGCACCCCGGCGGCGCTGCGCGCGCCGGGGCTCACCGTGCGCCGGGAGCTGCCGGTCGTGCGCGGGCAGGCGGTCAGCGTGCGCAAGGACGGCGCGTCGGCCGCCTGGCGGGCGCTCGCGGACGGGCTGGCCCGGCAGGGATCCGGCAGGTCCGGGAGGTCCGGCGTCGCGAAGGTCTGGCTGGACGGGAAGGTACGGGCGAGCCTGGACCGCAGCGTTCCGCAGATCGGCGGGCCGGAGGCGTGGGCCGCCGGGTACACCGGCAAGGGTGTGAAGATCGCCGTCCTGGACACGGGCGTGGACCAGACGCACCCGGACCTGGCGGGCCGGGAGGTCGCGGAGCGGAACTTCAGCGACGCCGAGGACGCCGTGGACCGCGAAGGGCACGGCACGCACGTGGCGTCCACGGCGGCGGGCTCGGGCGCGAAGTCGGGCGGCCGGTACAAGGGCGTGGCCCCTGACGCGCAGATCATCGACGGCAAGGTGCTCGACGACGAGGGCGGAGGCACCACCTCGGGCGTGCTCGCGGGCATGGAGTGGGCCGTCGCCCAGGGCGCGAAGGTCGTCAACATGAGTCTGGGCAGCACCGACACCCCGGGGCTCGACCCGCTGGAGGAGGCGGTCGGCAGGCTGACGGCCGAGAAGGGCGTCCTGTTCGCGGTCGCGGCCGGCAACAACGGACCGCAGGCCGGGACGATCGATTCGCCCGGTAGCGCCGAGGCCGCGCTGACGGTGGGCGCGGTGGACAAGGAGGACCGGCTCGCGAGGTTCTCCAGCGCCGGGCTGACGGAGGGTCACACGCTCAAGCCCGACGTGACCGCGCCGGGCGTGGACATCACCGCCGCGCGGGCCGCCGAGAGCACTCCCCAGCGTCCCGCGGGGCCCGGCTACGCCACCCTGTCGGGCACGTCGATGGCCACGCCGCACGCGGCGGGCGCCGCGGCGCTGCTCGCCCAGCAGCACCCCGACTGGATGGGCACCCGGATCAAGCAGGCGCTGGCCTCGTCCGCCGCGCAGGTCGCCGGGGCGAGCGCGTACCAGCAGGGCACCGGGCGCATCGACCTGAAGGCGGCGATCACGCAGCGGGTGGCGAGCGAGCGGACCTCCGTCGGCTTCGGCCTCCAGCAGTGGCCGCACGCCGACGACCGGCCGAAGACCGAGCAGGTCGCCTACCGCAACGACGGCGACCGCCCGGTGACCCTCGACCTGGCGGTGCAGGCCACCGGCCCGGACGGCAGGCCCGCCCCCGAGGGCGCGTTCACCGTCGGCTCCCGGAAGCTGACCGTTCCCGCGGGCGGCACCGCCACGGCCGACCTGACCGCCGACACGCGCGTGGGCGACCAGGACGGGGTGTACTCCGGCACCCTGGTCGCCACCGCGGAGGGCGGCGGCACCACCACCGTCCGGACCGCCTTCGCCGTGGAGCGGGAGGCCGAGGCGTACGACGTGAAGCTGACCGCCCGGGACGCCACCGGTGCGCCGGGCGCCGTCGAGGGCCGCCTGATCCCCATGGACCGCGACCCCGACGACGCCGCGCAGGTCGCCGGGGACGGTTCGGCCACGGTCCGGCTGCCCAAGGGCACGTACGCCTTCGAGGCCATGGTCCGCACGCCCGGGGAGGGCGGTGAGGATCGGTGGGCGCTGTTCGTCCACCCCGACCTGACCGTGGACAAGGACACCGCGCTCACCCTGGACGCCCGCGAGGCCGAGCCGGTCGAGGTGACGCCGCCCGACGCACGGGCCGCCCTCGTCGGAGGGGCGGTGGGCTGGTCGACCGCCACCGAGGCCGGCGAGAAGGTCAGCAACTTCTACGACCTGGTCGAGGACCGCCGCTTGGCGACCCGGAGCCTCGGCTCGGTGTCCGGCCGCGGCGGACGCACGGGGCAGCGGGGGCAACGGGAGTTCCTGGCGTTCGTCGACGGCAGGTGGACCGCGGCCGACCCGGCCGACCGCACCGACTACCACGCGTACTACCAGCGGCGCGGCTCGTTCTACACGGGCTTCAGGCACCGGATGACCCGGAAGGAACTCGCCCGGCTCGACGTCACCGTGGGGGCGCCGGCCACCGGGAAACTGGCATCCGTGCGGGTGGGCTGGCGCAACGGCTACACGGGCGGGGGCTACCGGGACGTGGAGATCGATCCGCCCGGCAGCGCGCACCAGTACGTCACGACCGGCCCCGGGGCCAGCTGGCACGTCGACTCCTTCCAGCTCGGTCCCGAGGACGAGGAGGGTGTGCGGAAGGTCGAGATGAAGCAGTTGGGCCCGTTGCGCTCGTACCAGCCGGGCAGGACCTACCCGATGACCTTCAACGTGGGCGTGTTCGGCCCGGACGCCGACCCGGCGAACAGCGCCATCACCCGCTCGGGCGACGCGTTGGACTACCGGATCTCGTTGTTCAGCGACAGCGGCGACAACTACGCCATCATCGGGTGGCCGCTGGCCCAGCGGACCGTCCTCACCGTCGACGGCAAGGTCGTCGCCGACGAGGACAGCCCCCCGAAGGGCGAGGTGGCCGGGCTGCCGCCCGGACGGGCGGCGTACACGCTCAGCGCGGAAGTCACGCGGGACAGCGCCACGTCGCTGGTGAGCACGCGGATCGCGGCCGACTGGTCGTTCACCTCCGAGCGGCCCGCCGAGGGCGAGCGGGTCACGCTGCCGATCTCGGCGGTGCGCTACCGGCCGGAGCTGTCGCTGACCAGCACCGCGAAGGCGGGGGCGGCGTTCATCGTGCCGGTGGAGGTGCGGGGCGCGGCGGCCGGGCGGAACCTGAAGTCGCTGGCCGTGGAGGTGTCGTACGACGGCGGGAAGACGTGGGCCAAGGCCCCCGTGACGACGGTCGGCGGCAGGCCCGCGCTGCGCCTTCAGCACCCGGCGGACGCGGCCTCGGTGTCGTTCCGCAGCACGGTGACGGACAAGCAGGGCAACACCCAGCACCAGACGATCGAGAACGCCTACCGGCTCGTGCCGTAAAGGCCGTTCGGCGGCGCCGTCCGCGTCCGGGTCCACCCGGCGCGGGCGGCGCCGTCGCCGTTCATACAAGCTGTTCGGCAAGCCGTCCGGTCTAGCCGACGCCCAGCAGCGCGGACGTGACCGGGTGCTCCGGCGCGGTGAAGATCCGCCGCGTCGGGCCGTGTTCGGCGGTGCGGCCCTCGGCGAGCACCAGCAGCGTGTCCGTACGGTCGGCCATCAGCCGCAGGTCGTGGCTGACCAGCACCAGCGCCAGGCCGCGCCGGGCGCGCAGGCCGTCGAGCACGTCCATCACCGACGCGGCCGTGTCGGCGTCGAGCGCGGAGGTCACCTCGTCGCACACCAGCACGTCCGGGTCGGCGGCCAGGGCGCGGGCGATGGCGGCGCGCTGGCGCTGGCCGCCGGACAGCTCGTGCGGGTAGCGGTCGGCGAAGTCGGCGGGCAGGCCGACCTGGTCGAGGAGTTCCAGCACCCGCTCGGCGGCCTGCTCGGGACCGGCGGCGCGGCGGTGCAGCACCAGCGGGCGGCGCAGCGCGGCCCCGACCGTCCGGCTCGGGTTGAGCGTGCCCAGCGGGTCCTGCGGTACGAGCTGGACGCGGCGGCGCTGCTCGCGGGTGCGGCGGGCGGCGGCCGGATGGAGCCGGTCGCCGTCGAGCGTCACCGTGCCGCCCGTGGCACGGTGCAGGCCGACCACCGTGCGCATCAGCGTCGTCTTGCCGGAGCCGGACGCGCCGACCACGCCCACCGCCGCGCCCGCGTGCACGGTCAGGTCCACGCCGTGCAGCACGGGCACGCGCCGCCCGCGCCGTACGTACGCGGCCCGCACGCCGGTCGCCGTCAGCACCGGCGGGCCTTGCACGGAGCTGGTCTTCTCCGGGGGCACGGGCCGGGCGGCGGTCCGGACGCGGGGCCGCAGCTCGACCACCTCGTCGGCGAGCCGGGCGACGAGGTCGGCGTCGTGGCAGGACAGGGCCACGGCCAGCCGGTGGCGGCCCGCCAGGTGGCGCAGCAGCTCGCCGATCTCGTCGCGCAGCCGCGCGTCCAGCCCGGCCGTCGGCTCGTCCAGCAGCAGAACGGCCGGGCGGCGGGCCAGCGCGCGGGCCAGGGCCACCCGCCGCTGCTGGCCGCCGGACAGCGCCCGCGGGCGGCGGTCGGCCAGCTCGGCGGGCAGCCGCACCTCGGCGAGCAGGGCGGGCACGGTGTCCGGGCCGCGCTCGGCGGCCAGTTCGGTGACCAGGCGGGTGACGGTCATGCGCGGGTTGAGGCCGGAGGCCGGGTCCTGGCCGACGTACGCCAGGCGGCGCCGCCGCAGGGCCCGCAGCTCGGCCTCGGGCAGCGCGAACGGGTCGCCGCCGAGCACGTCCACGGTGCCCGCCGTGCGCGCGGCGCCCGGCGGCAGCGCCCCGGCCACGGCCCGCAGCAGCGTCGTCTTGCCGCAGCCGGACGGGCCGGTGAGCGCGACGACGCGGCCCGCGCGCACGGTCAGGTCGCCGTCCGCCAGCAGCCTGCGGCCGTCCGGGCCGGTGACGGTGAGCCCTTCGACGCGTACGGCCGTCTCGCCGGCTGCCAGGCCGCTGCCGGAGGTCTCGCTGCCGGAGGTCCCGCTGGGGGAGGACCAGGTCGGGGAGTGGTTCACAGGGAGGTCACCGCCTTGCGGCCGGCGGCCGGGACGAGCGCGGCGGCGGCCAGGTTGACGCTCATGGCCAGCAGGCCGATGGCGATGCCGGGGGCCAGCACGGCCCACGGGTTGAGGAGGATGCCGCCCTGGTTCTCGCGGATCATCAGGGCCCAGTCGGCGGCCGGCGGCTGCGGCCCCACCTGGAGGAACCCGGCCGTCGCCACCACGTACACGGCGGCGACGAAGCGCAGGCCGAACAGGGCGAGCAGGGTGGCCCGCAGGTTCGGCAGCACCTCCCGGACGACCAGGTACCACAGCCGCTCGCCGCCGACCGCCGCCGCTTCCAGGTATCCCGAGGCCACCACCGGCGCCGCCGCGGCGGCCACCAGGCGCACCGCGTACGGCACGCCCAGGACGGTGGCCGCGGCGACCAGCGCCACCCGCCCGCCGTCCGGCCAGGACAGGGTGATCAGCAGAATGCCGAGCACGGCGGGCAGCAGCATCAGCACGTCCGCGGCCCGGTCGATGACCCGGCCGACGCCGGGCCGCAGCGCGGCCACCGTGCCCAGTACGGCCGCGATGCCGGTGACCAGGGCGGTGACCAGCAGCGAGGTGGCGATCAGGTCCCGGCCCCCGGCGAGCAGCCGGGTGAGCACGTCGCGGCCGAGCTGGTCGCCGCCCAGCGGCGCGCCGCCGCCGGGCTCGGCGTACGGCGCGGCGACCGGCGCGTCCACGGCGTGCGGCGCCAGCCACGGGCCGACGACCGCGAGGAGGACCAGCAGCAGGGCGGGCAGGGTGCGCGGCAGTACGCCCCGGCGGGTACGGGCCGCGGGGCCCCCGGCACCTCGGAGGCGGCCCCGGCGCAGGGGGTTGCGGATGGCGGTCACAGGCTCCCTCCGGACTCCCGGGCCCGTACCAGGTCGGCCAGCAGCAGCACGCCGGTGATGACCGCGCCGGTCACGGCGACGACGCCCGCGATGACGGGGCTGTCCCGGTCGGCGACGGCCCCGGCGAGCACGGACCCGATGCCGGGGTAGTTGAAGATGGTCTCCACCACGACGGCGCCGCCCAGCAGCATGCCCGTCGAGGTGGCGACCCCGGCCGCGATGGCGGGCGCGGCGCCCGGCAGCACGTGGTGGACCAGCACGCGGCGGCGCGGCAGGCCGTCCAGCACGGCGGTCTCCACGTGCGGGGCCCTGGCCTCGTCGGCGAGCGCGGCCCGCACGATGCGGGTGTTCCAGCCGATCTGCGGCACGGCGAGCGCGACGACGGGCAGCACGAGCATGCGCCAGGACGCCGGATAGCCGTCGCCGTCGGTCAGCGTCACGGCGGGCAGCCAGTCCAGCCACTGGGCGAAGACCAGCACCAGCGCGACCGCGACGATGAACTCCGGCAGCGCCAGCACGCCGGTCGCCGCCCCCGACACCGTACGGTCCACCGCGCCGCCCGGCCGCAGCGCCGCCCAGCCGCCGAGGGCGACCGAGACGGTGAGGGTGAGCAGCAGGGCGAGGCCGCCGAGCATGAGCGTGTTGGGGAACGGGCGGTCCAGCAGGCCGGAGATGGACTCGCCGCGCGCGGAGGTGCCCAGGTCGCCGGTGGGCAGGCCGGTCATCCAGTCCCAGAACCGCTCCGGCACCGGCCGGTCCAGGCCCAGCAGCTCGCGGCGGTGCGCCAGGTCGGCGGCGCTCTCGCCGCGCTCGGAGGTGGCGCTGGCCGCGTCGCCGGGCAGCAGCTCGACGGCCAGGAACACGGCGGCCAGCAGGACGGCGAGCAGCAGGGCCCGGCGGGCCAGCAGCCCGGCGAGCCGCAGGGCGGCGCGGGCGGCCCGGGACGTACGGGCGGCTGCGCCGGTACGTCCCGCGCCGCCTGCCGCCGCGCCGCCGGTCAGCGGTTCAGCCATGCGCTCTGGAGCTGAACGCGTCCGTAGCCGGGCAGGGTGGGCAGGCCGCGCACGGCGGGCCCGGCCAGGTCGATGCCGTCGGCCATGCCCCACAGCACGTAGCCGGACTCCTCGTGCTCGACGCGCTGCACCTCGTGCAGCAGCTTCGCGCGCTCGGCCGGGTCCCTGGTGGCCATGGCCTTGCGGTACGCGGCGTCGAAGGCGGCGTTCTTCCAGCCCGCCTCGTTGGTGGCCGAGTCGGAGACCATGGTCTTGCTCGCGAAGAAGACCACGGAGTCGTTGGTGCCCCAGTACGTGGTGTACAGGTCGCCCTTGAGCCAGGTCTTGTCCCAGAAGGTCGCGGACTCCTGCTTGACCACCTTCACCTTGACCCCGGCCTCGCGGACCTGGGTGGCGAACAGGGTCGCCGACTCGGCGAGCCCGGCGATGTCCTCGGTGGTCAGCAGCTCGTACGTCTTCGACAGGTCGAACTTCGCCTCCTTCAGCAGCTCCCGCGCGCGGGCCAGGTCGCGGGCGCGCTGCGGGACGTCCCTGGCGTACGCGGGGTCGCCGGTGCCGAGGATGTCGTTGGCGACGGTGCCGTAGCCGGACAGCACCTGCGTGACCATGGCCTTGCGGTCCACGGCCAGCCGCAGCGCCTCGCGCACGCGCGGGTCGGCGAACGGGCTGCCGTCGGCGGTGCGCAACACGATCGGCATGGCCATGTCGTTGGGCCGGCGGACGACCTGGATGTCCTTGCGCCTGGCGGCCGTACGGGCGGCCACGGCGCCGACGTTGGAGGCCACGTCGATCTGCCCGGCGAGCAGGGCGTTGGCCATGGCCTGCGGGCTCTCGAAGATCTTGACCTCGATGGCGTCGAGCGGCACCTCGCCGCCGTACCAGGCGTCGTTGCGTACGAGCCGGGCGTTGCCGCCGCGGAACCAGTCGAGCTTGAACGGGCCGGTGCCCGGCGCCCCGGCGATGTCCTTGTCCTTGGTGCCGTTCTTGACCACGAAGGTGGTGAGGCGGGTGAGCAGCGGCAGTTCGGCGTTGGGGTAGTCGGAGACGAGGACCACCGTGCCGGTGCCGTCGGCGGTGATGTTCTCGGCCTTGATGCCCGGCAGGCGGGACGCGCCGGAGGGGGTGCCGCGCAGCCTGCGCAGCGAGTAGACCACGTCCTCGGCGGTGACCGGGCTGCCGTCGTGGAACTTCGCTCCCTCGGCGAGGGTGAACCGCCACGTCTTCAGGTCGTCGGAGGACTCCCACTTGGCGGCCAGGCGCGGCACGGTGTTCGGCTTGGTGCCGGGCACGGTGAGGGTGTCGTAGACGAGCGAGAGGATCAGGTAGTCGCTCTCGTTGGCCTGCGTGCCGTGCGGATCGCGGGTCACGGCCGAGGCGCGGCCGAGGGCTCCGACGGTGAGGGTGCCGCCGCGCTTGGGCTTGGCGGTGGCGTCCGCGGAGGCTCCGGAGGTGCCTGCGGAGTCGTCGCCACCGCACGCGGCGACCAGTGCCGCCGCGCCCAGGCCGCCGGCCGCTCCCAGCAGTTGCCGTCTGTTCAGAGTCACGCGTCGTCCTCGTAGGTAGGGCTGAAAATCATTGCAAGATGGGGATTACTTAGGTGTGCCTACCCTAAAAGTCGTCGACAGGACAACCCCTGGCTCGGTTCCCGGGGCGCAATGTCCAGAAGTGGTCAACTCGCCCTTATGGATGGCCTCATGTACTCAGCGGTGGATGAAAAGACGCGGGACGGCGGTACGTAGGGGTAAGGGTTGCCTCACCTAAATCAGACTGCTACGTTCCCGGCGGCTGCTGACGCTGCCACACCCGCACGGCCACCGGTCCCCCCGGCAGGTGGTCTCTTTCAGCCATGCCCTCTGGCATGTCCCGCCCCGATTTCCCCTACCTGGAAACGGTGACACACCCATGCCCACGGGACCCGCACCCGTCCGCGAACTCGACGCCGCCACGATCGCCGAACTCACCGAAGCCGCCCGGCGGATCCTCCGCGAGACCCGGCCCGGGACACCGGCCGACGCGGTGTCAGGCGCGTCACGTCCCCCGGCGCGGAGCGGCGAACCGGGCACCGGCACCGACGGTCCGGGCTCCGGCACCGACCCGGTGGACCGGCGCGTGCTCGACCGCGTCGCGCGGGAGGCCGCCCGGCTGAGCGAGCGGACCCGCCACCACTGCCGACCCGTCGACACCGCCGACGGCCTGTTCGTCCTGCGCGGCTTGCCCCTGGACGACGCCGACATCGGCCCCACGCCGCTGAGCTGGGCGACCGTCGGCGACCAGGCCGCGGAGTGGGACGTGACGCTGCTGCTGCTCGCCACCGCGATGGGCAACCCGATCGCGTGGGAGGGCCAGCAGGACGGCCGGTTCGTGCACAACATCGTGCCCAGCCCCGGCCACGAGCACGAGCAGACCGGCGCCAGCAGCGCCACCCTGCTCAGCCCGCACACCGAGGACGCCTTCCACCCCGGCCGGGCCCACCTGCTGATGCTCGCCTGCATGCGCAACCACGACCGGATCGCCACCACCGCCGCCAGCGTCCGCAAGGCCCGACTCGCCGCGGACGACGTCGAACTGCTGTCCCGGCCGACCCTGCCGATCCTGCCCGACGACGCGTACACCGAGGCCCAGGGCTTCACGGGCGCGGCGCCGCCGAAGGTGCCCGCCCTGTGCCAGACCCCGGACGGCCCCACCCTGCGCTATGACCCCGCCTACACGCCGCTCGACGACGCCGACCCCGCCTACCGGGCGGCCTACGACCGGCTGTCGGACGAGCTGGCCCGCGTCTCGGTGGCCGTCAGCCTGGAGCCGGGCGACGTGCTGGTGGTGGACAACGACCTGGTGGTGCACGGCCGCGTGCCCTTCCAGGCCCGCTACGACGGCACCGACCGGTGGCTCAAGCGCGCCTCCGTGCGCGTCCCGGACCGCCGCACCCGCCCCGAGGCGGAGAAGGCCGAACACGGCTACGGGCAGGCGGCGATCGAGGCGTACGCGTGAGCGGCGACCGCCCGGAGGCGGGCCGGGACGGCGTGAGAGTGATCACAGGCCGTACGGGCGCGCCCTCCGGCCTGACGCGTCCCGACCGCACGAATCCCGGCCGTACGGAAACCGACCCGCCGACCGCCGACGGAACGGCCGCCGACCGCGCCGACCGCGCCGACCGCGTGAAAGGAACCCCGATGCCCGAGAGCGTCCCCGCGCCCGACGACACCAGCCTGCGCGTACTGAGCACCACGGACCTGGCCGGGCTCGACATCGCGCTGCCGGACGTGGTCGACGTGGTCGAGCAGGCCTACCGCACCCTGGCCGCCGGGCAGTCGGCCAACCCCCGCAAGCTGACGGTCAAGCCCGACGACGGCCACTCGGTCGCGTACGCCATGCTGGGCCGCGACGGCACGCGCGAGGTCGTCGCCATCAAGACCTCCTACAAGCACGGCCTGCACGAAAGCCGGACCGAGCAGCACTACTACACCTCGCTCACCCTCTACGACGACGTGACCGGCCTGCCCATCGCGATGATGGACTGCGGCCGCGTCGGCTCGCTGCGCACCCCGGCCGTCTCCGCGCTGCTCGCCCGCGAACTGGCCGCGCCCGGCGCCCGCTCCGCCCTCGTCATCGGCACCGGCACGCAGGGGCGGCTCGCGCTGCCGTTCCTGCTGACCACGCTGCCGGACCTGGACCGGCTGACGCTCTTCGGCACCCATCCCGAGGGCATAGCCGCGGTGCGGGAGCAGCTGGCGCGCTACGCGCCGGACCGGGAGGTGGAGGTCGTCACCGACCTGAAGGCCGCGGCCGCCGACGCGGACGTGATCGTCGCCACGTCCGGCGCGCACACCCCGGCCGCCGTGGAGGCCGACTGGCTGCGGCCCGGCGCGGTGTCCGTGCTCGTCGGCCACGGGCTCGCGCCGTCCACGCTGCACGACGCGGACCGGGTGGTGGCCACCAGCGCGGCGCAGATGGCGGTCACCGGCACCGACATGGCCGACGCCGAGGGCGACCTGCCGGAGGTGGACGCCGAGTTCCCCGAGGTGCTGGCCGGGCGCGCGCCCGGGCGGCGCTCGCCGGAAGAGCGGATCTTCGCGTACAACAGCGGGCTGGTCGTCACGGACATCGCGCTCGGCCACCGCTTCGCGCAGCTGGCCCTGGCGCAGGGCCTGGGAACGCGGGTGCCGCTGTGGCAGTGACCGCCTCCGACGCCCCGGGTGCCTCCGCCGCATCGGGTGCCTCCGCCGCATCGGGGGCCTCCGACGCGGCGGCCGCGGCCCGTACCGCCGTCCCGCGGCTGCCCGCGTACCCCGACCCCGAACTGGACGCCGTCCTGGGCGGCCGACTGCCGCACGACCTCGCGTACGCCCTCGGCGGCCCGTACCACCTGCTGCTGCCCGGCCGCTTCGACGCCAACGTCGCGGCCTTCCGCGCGGCCTTCGCCGAGGCGGGCGTGGACGGCAGGGTCTACTACGCGAAGAAGGCCAACAAGGCCGCCGTGTGGATCGAGCGGTGCGCCGCCCACGGCATCGGCACCGACGTGGCCAGCCTCGGCGAGCTGCGGGAGGCGCTGGGGCACGGCGTGCGCGGCGAGGACACCGTCGTCACCGGCCCGGCCAAGTCCGACGACCTGCTGCGCGTGGCCGTCCTCCAGGGCTGCCTGGTCGCCGTGGACGCGCTGGACGAGCTGGAGCGGATCACCGCCACCGCGCGCGCCACCGGCCGCACCGCGCGCGTGCTGCTGCGCCGCCTGCCGCCGGAGCAGCCGCACAGCCGCTTCGGCCTGACCGGCGGCGAACTCGGCACGGCCCTGGACCGGTGCCGCGCGGACGACGGCGCCGTACGCGTGGAGGGCTTCTCCTTCCACCTGTCCGGCTACGCCGTGCAGCCCCGCGCCGACCTGGCGGGCGAACTGGTCGAACTGTGCCGCACGGCCCGCGCCATGGGCCTGTCCGCCGACCGGATCAGCATCGGCGGCGGTTTCGCCGTGGACTACGTGGCGGCCGGTGACTGGGCGCGTTTCCTGGAAGCCCATGACCCTGCGGACTACCACGCTCGCAAGTCCTTCAACGTGGGCGACTTCTACCCGTACCACTCGCCGGTCGCGGGCGCCGACGCGCTGCGGGCCGTCCTGGCCGCCCGGCCCGGCGGCACCGGCGCCCCGCTGGCCGACCGGCTGCGCGCGGCCGGGGTGACGCTGCTGGTGGAGCCAGGCCGGGCGCTGCTGGACCGGGCCGGTTGCACGGTGTTCCGTGTGCAAGGCGTGAAGGAGCGCGGCACGCCCGCCGGGACCGGCTACGGCATCCTCACCGTGGACGGCACCAGCCTGAGCCTGTCCGAGCAGTGGTTCAACAGCGAGTACCTGCCCGACCCGGTGCTCCTGCCCGCCGCCGACCGCCCAACCGACCGCGCGGCCGATCGCCCCGCCGACGGCCGTACCCCTGCCGACGACCCAGCAGACGATCCCGCCGGAACGCCCTTCCGCGCCTGCGTCGGCGGCGCCAGCTGCCTGGAGTCGGACCTGCTGACCTGGCGCAAGATCGCGTTCCCGGTCCGTCCGGCCCCCGGCGACCTGCTGGTCTACCCCAACACGGCCGGATACCAGATGGACTCCAACGAATCGCCCTTCCACGACCTGCCGCTGCCGCCCAAGGTCGTCATCGAGACCACGGGCGAGCAGCCCCGCTGGCGCCTCGACCGCCGTCCGCCCTCGTGACCGCCCGCGATTGGACTCAGCCGATGCCTCCGACGCCCTCGACCTCGCAGCCCCTGGCCCCCGCCGCCCCGGAGCCGCCCGTGTCCGCCCCGTCCGCGCCCGCGCCGTACCGGCCCCCGACGTACAGCACCCACCCGGCCCTGCTGCGCCCCGCCGTCGTCAGCCGCGTGTCCGACCTGATCGGCTACACCCCGCTGTTCGAGCTGTGCGCCACCGCGACCGGCAGCCGCCTGCTGCTCAAACTCGAACACTTCAACCCCACCGGCACGGCCAAGATACGCATGGCCCGCCAGATGGTGCTCGACGCCGAGGAGCGCGGCGAACTGCGCCCGGGCGGCCGCATCATCGAGTCCACCTCCGGCAACACCGGCCTTGGCCTCGCCGTGGTCGCCGCCGAACGCGGCTACACCTTCACCGCCGTCGTCGACAACCACGCCTGCGCCGACAAGCTGCGCGGCATGAAGGCGCTCGGCACCGAACTCGTCTACGTCGTGGACGACGGCAGCGAGGACCTGGCCACCGCGGCCCGCGAGGAGCTGGCCGAGAAGATGGCGGACGCCGACGACAACGCGATCTTCACCGAGCAGCACAACAACCCCAGCAACGGCGTCGGCTACTTCCCCGTCGCCCACGAGCTGGCCGCCGCCCTCGACGGCCGGATCGACCAGCTCATCGGCGCCGTCGGCACCGGCGGCTCGCTGTGCGGCACGGCCCGGGAGCTGGCCAGGACCGTACCCGGCGTCCATGTCATCGGCGTCGAACCCAAGGGCTCCATCGCCTTCGGCCCGCCCGCCCACGACTACTACCAGTCCGGCACCGGCACGCCCGAGGGCGCCGAGATCGGCGCCCTGGTCGACTACGGGCTCATCGACGAGGGTGTGAAGGTGGGGGACGTCGAGGCGTTCGCCACCGCGCGCGTGGTCGCCCGCAGGACCGGGCTGCTGATCGGCGGCTCGGCGGGCGGCGTGGTGTACGAGGCGCTGACCCGCATGGCGGACCTGCCGCCGGAGACGACTATGGTCGCCCTGCTCAACGACGGGGGCGAGAAGTACATGGACACGGTGTTCCACGACGAGTGGATGGCCGCGCGCCGCCTGATCGACCCCGCCGTGGAGCGGGAGGTGGACGAGCTGCTGACGAAGCTGCGCGGGCACTGACCCGACGCCCGGCCCCCTCCCCGATCCAGCCCGGCCCCGGCCCCGACCCCGACAGCGAGCCGCACCGATGCCGATACCGATACCGATACCGATACCGATACGCACCCTGGTCGACGACAGCCGGGCGCTGGCCACCCTGGCCGTCCCGCTGGCCCTGACCCAGCTCGCGCAGGTCGCCCTGACCACCACGGACACCGTGATGATGGGCATGATCAGCGCCGAGGCCCTGGCGGCGGGCGGCCTGGCCATGGTCGTCTTCAACCAGATGCGCACCATGGGCGTGGGCATGGTCACGGCGGTGGGCAACCAGGTGGCGGCGGCGTCGGCGCGGCTGGAGCTGGCGGAGGCGGAGGCCGCGGCTCCGGAGGCCGTACGGGCCGGTACGGCCGAGCAGGCCCGTACGGACGCCCAGGCCCGTACCGCCGCCCAGGAGAAGGCCCAGGAGGAGGTCCGGGACATCGTCCGCGCGGCGCTGGCGCTGGCGACCCTGGCCGGAGTCGTCGGCGCGCTCCTGATCGTGCTGTGCGGCCAGGCGTTGACCTGGCTCGGCCAGGACCCGGAGGTGGTCGACAAGGCCCGGCCCGTGCTGCTGGCGCTGGCGCCCGGGCTCGTACCGGCCCTGTGGTTCCAGGCGATCCGGCAGTTCACCGTCGGCATGCGCCGCCCGCAGGCCCTGCTGCGCATCACGGTCGCGTCCATCGCCGTCAACGCCGCCCTGAACTGGGCGCTCTACCACGGCACGTGGATCCTGCCCGCGCTGCGCCTGCCCGGCATCGGGGTGGCGACGACGCTGGTGTACGCGCTGTCCTGCCTCGCGCTGTACGGCTCGGCGCGCCGCGACCCGCAGCTGGCCCCGCTGCTCGACCTGCGGATCTGGAAGGCCCGCGGGGCGACGCTGCGCAGGCTGACCGGGCTGGGCACGCCGATCGCGGCCACCTACGGCTCGGAGGCCGGGTTCTTCTTCGTCGTCGCGCTGATGGTCGGCACCTTCGGCAGCGCGGCGCTGGCCGCCCACACGGCCGTCAACCAGCTGGTCTACATCGTCTTCCAGATCGCCGTCGGCCTGTCGCACGCCGCGTCCATCAACGTCAGCCGCGAGCTGGCGCTGGGCCGCACCGAGGCCGCCCGCCGCATCAAGAACACCGCGCTGGCGTGCGCGGCGGCGGTCATGGCCGTGGTCGCCGTCGCGTACGCGGCCGCTCCCGAACTGGTCCTGCGGCCGTTCTTCGACGCCGACGCGGCGTCGGACCACGCGGCGATGTCCATCGCCACGGACCTGCTGCTGGTGGCCGCCGTGCTCCAGTTCTTCGACTGCACGCAGAACATCGGCGTGGGCCTGCTGCGCGGCCTGGACGACACCAAGGGCGGCTTCCGCGTCACGCTCGTCGGCTACTGGCTCGTCGGCCTGCCCGCCGCCTGGCTGTTCGGCCGCCTCGCGGGCTGGGACACCACGGGGGTGTGGCTCGGCCTGCTGACCGGGCTTGCCGCGACCGCGCTGCTGCTCCTGCGCCGCTACCACCGGGGCCTGGCGGCCCGTACGGACGCGCCGTTGACGGCGGACGCGCCCCCGGCGGCGGCCTGACCAGCGCCCATGGGCGGCGAGCCCGGACCCGCGGCAGCGCACGCCCGCGCCCGGGCCCGCCGCCGGGTCGGTGCGGCGGCCGACGGGCGTGAAGCGGCCCCGGGGAACGCGGAGTTCTTCTCCGCGTTCCCCGGGGCCCGTGGTCGGTCCGAGCCCCTGCCATCCGGGCAGGGGACGGGCGCGCGGCCAGGGCTGGTAGACGCCGCACCCGTTACGCGGACCGGTCAGGAGGTCCGGCCGGGAGATGTCCTCAGGCTCCCGGCCGGTCCGGCTGGAGGTGGCCCGGCCTGCCGCGCCGCCTCCGGACAGGACGCCGACGGTGCGGTACGGGCGGGCCGGGCCGAGGGGCGGGCGCGCGCGGCCTGGCCATGCCCGGCGCGGGGGATCGCCGGAAAGGGGCCGAGCGCGCCCGCCCCCGTCTCATGGGGGCGGTAGGCCCCGGTGCAGGCAGCGGCGTCCGGCGCGGACCTCGGACAGCTTCAATCGCCGCGCCGCGCCGCACGTCACGCACCGGCACGACCAGCCCTTCGACGCCCGGCCCGGGTACGCCTCGATCGGCTCGAACCCCGCCTCATGCAACTCCGCCGCCGCTTCGGCCGGAGTCACCGGAGGGGTACGGCGCCGGTCCCACGCCCGGCCCGGCCGCCCGGCCGGGACCACGGGCAACGGCGCGGGCGCCAGGCCGGGGTCAGGGTCGGGGGCGTCGGTCACGAGGGTCGGCCCGCCGATGAGCGTGCCCAGACTCACCGCGTACTTGCGATGGCAGCGGCACGCGCACCGGCCGCGCGACCGGCACAGGGCGTGCGCCTCCACGACACCGCCCGGCCGCCCGGCCACCGCGCACTGCGCCGACACCCACGCCGCTCCGCCGGACCCGCCGCCCAGGGGTACCCCCCTCCCGCTCACCGGCCGCCGCCCTTCCCGCAACGCCGCCCGCCACCACCCGGCTCGCCGCCGTCGCCGTCCGGCGGGTCGCCGTCCGGCGGGTCGCCGTCCGGCGGGTCGCCGTCCGGCGGGTCGCCGTCCGGCGGGTCGTCGTCTGGCGGGTCGTCGTCGGGCGCGGCCAGCAGCACCGCCCGCGCGTCCGCCACGGCCACCGCCTCCGCAAGGCACTCGGCCAACCGAGGGACGACGTACCGGAGTTGCGAGGGCTCGCCGTGGCCGGTGGTCAGGAGGTCCCGCGCGTGCCCCAGCAGCACCCACGCCATCTCCAGCCGCGCCGCCTCCCGCTCGTCCGACCGCCCCAGCCGCTCGCCCCGGCTGTCGGCGACCCGCAGCACCCGCGCCAGCGACCACACCAGCCGCACGCACGCGGCCCGCAACCGCCCCGCGTCCGCACGCTCCAGCACCGGCAGCCTGTCCCCCAGCGCGCCCAGCAACGTACGCGCCTCCAGCAGGTGCCGCGCCTCCCACAGGTCGGCCAGCCGCGACACCGGCCCCCGGCCCTTCGCCGCCGGACGCCCCGACCACGTAGCACGGCTTGCCGTCCACCGTCGTCCACGGCAGCAACCGCACCCCCGGCCCCATCACCGCGCGCCCTCCGCCCCGCACTCCGGGCCCGCGCCCTCCCGGCAGCGCGAGCACTCGCAGCGCGGCCACTGAGGGGACGCCGGAGCGAAGGACTTCCGCGGCTCGGCCAGGTACGAGCAGGAACTCACCTCGACCCGCTCACCGGTCTCCGGGTCGAGCCGGTAGACCCGGATCGTCATCGCCGTCACGCCCAGCCACCCCCCACCACCGGCCACGACGCCGTCACGCGCACCCGCGCGACCCGCACCCCGTGAATCCGGCGCGGCCCCACGTCGATCCCGTACGCGGCCAGCCACACCGCCCACCGCCGCCGACGCTGTAACCGCCGCTCCCGGTCCGCACGCAGCCGCCCGGCCAGCGTCGGCACGTCCGCGCCGCCCGCGCCGGGTCGCGGCAGGGCCGCGCTCGGCACCGAACCAGGCGCCGACTCCACTCGATGTCGGCCACGCGTTCGACGTCCGAAAATTCGCTTCACACAAGCGGCTAAGGCCGCTGTAAGGTCTGCCAATGTCGTCAGCTCCCTGAAAGCTGGTGGCCAAGCCCCCGGGCCGCACGCAACGCGGTTGCGGGGGTCTTGCCTTGGGACCTCACAGCATGTAGCCATACGACAGCGGGGCGTTGCACGAGTTCGTGCAACGCCCCGCGAGTGCTGCCAGCGTCAGACGCCGACCCACTCCGCGAAATGCGCCAGACTCCCGCGTCGGGTGCGCTCCCGCCGACGCAGATGAATAACGGTTTCCTTCACCTGAGGGTGATACCGCGTCTGTTGCGGCGCCAACTTCGACGCTTGCAACAGGCTCCTGAAGGCCGCATCGTCCTTCCCGGTCCACAGGTAGGAGCGAGCCACATCGACGTAAAATTGGCCAGCCCGAATTACGGGCCAATTCTGGGGGATGTGCAGCTTGCTTGCCTCCGCTATCGCTTTGCCATAATTATTCCGGTCTGCCAGGGAAGAGACTCTATGCACTCCGACGTTGGTCGGACCGAACACGTACCAGTGGATTCCTCGGGCCTTGTAGCCGATTCGATCCCTTGAAATCTCTGCGGGCGGATCTGAATGCAGCCAGCGCTCAGGCGTTACGTCGCCTGTCCGACTCGCATACCTCTCAGCTTCTTTGAAGTAGGACTCGGCTTCGCTCATGTTTCCCATGCGTGCTTCGATGAGCGCCGACGATAGACACCTTCGCCCCATTGCCGCATCGCGCTCAAGCCCGGGATCGGCATCTTCCATGCAACGAAAGCCGAGCACTTCGAGCCGCTTACCTGTGCTGAAATCGCCGGAGCGCAGACAGGCGATTGCCTGCATACTCAAAGGCATGGCTGCGATCAACGGGTCCTGCGCTCGCTCGGCCGCGTACTCTGCCCGACTCGCCGCCACAACCGAAAGGTCATGGAACCCGAGCTTGGACGTGACATTGAACGCTACGCGGTCGAGTCCGACCAGAATGGCCCAGGCCCGAGGGTCGTCGGACTCGTGCGCGACGGAAACAGCCTCGACCATCAGAGCGGGCAGCTCGATTGCCGCCGCTTTGAGGTCGGTTTTGTGCACCAGTCCGCAAACCCGGTCCCGGTCGGAGCTGATCTCATCCAATGAGCGCGGGCGGACTGACGGGTCGTGGCCAAGGTTGTGCAGGCTCAACGCTTCGCGAATCGGGTTGATCAGTATGTCAACCTGATCCTTGCGCATCTCATCGAGGTAGGGCTGGCCAAGAAGCTCTGCGGGAGCGACCCCGAGGGCGCGCGCACAGGCCGCGATGAATTCCGGGGTCGCTGGCTTCTGGCCGCATTCCACCTTGGAAACCAGCGATTTCGACACGTTGGCAAGCATCGCCAGACCCTGCTGCGTCAGGTGCCTGTCATCGCGCCGCTCCGCGATCCGAGCGCCGATGTACTTGTCGGTTGCGTCCGCCATGTCGGGCTCCGTCCTTGCGCCTACAACAAGACGGTACTCCCCGTCAGTTACCAGGAGGCGACGAGCGGCGGCCCATCATCCGATAGAGGGTCACCGCCCGAACGCCTGGTCCGGCGTGCACGCTACGAGGCACCGAGCGCACTCACGGAAGCGTGAGCACGGCGTGTGAGCCGCTGACCTGCATGAAGATAGGGGTTCCTGACGAACCGTGACCGACGACGAGGTCCGCACCAGCTCTTCCAGCAGCGCCCCCGGTCAAGGGCCGCTGGCAGCTCGACTCGGCCACCGGCACCCCGGCGGGCTCCCCGGACGCCTCGCTCGCCCAGCGCGCCATGACCCTCTCCGGCGGCGCGAAGACCGGCCCGGGCCGGGTCGACGGCGGCGCCCTGCTGCTGGACGGCACCGACGACTACGCGGCCACGTCCGGCACCCCGGTGGACACCAGCGGCAGCTTCACCGTCACCGCCTGGGCCCAGACCGCCGCCGTACCCAACCGCAACGCGACGGTGATCAGCGCCGAGGGCAACCGCCGCAGCGGCTTCGCGGTCCGCTACCGGGTCTATTCGCAGTGCACCGGGCTTCAGCCCGGTAGTGAAGCGAGTCTTTGGCCCGTTGGGACCTCGGCTGTGTGCACGGATCCGCGCTGTTCGTCTCAGCCCAGGTCAGAGTGGCCGGTTCTGCTGTTCGATGTACTGCTTCACGATGCTGAGCGGCGCACCGCCGACCGACCCGGCGAAGTACGAGCCGGACCACAGGCGCTGCGCCCGCCAGTAATGGCGGACGAGGTCGGGGGACTCCTGGCGGAGCCTGCGCGAGGACACGCCCTTGAGGGAGTTCACCAGCCTGGACACGGCGACCTTCGGCGGGAAGTTCACCAGCAGGTGAACGTAGCTGGCCTCGCCGTTGAACTCGACCAGCTCGGCCTCGAAGTCCTCGCATACGGCCCGCATGATCTCCTCGCACCGCGTCAGGTGCCGGTCGGCGAAGACGGAGTGCCGTTGTCATCGATAACCATAAACCAAATGCGTATCATGATCCGTATGCAGCTTCGGTACAGCTTCCGCCTGTACCCCAGCGCCGGTCAGCGCATGGCGCTGGCGAGGGCGTTCGGGTGCGCGCGGGTGGTCTACAACGACGCGCTCCGCGCTCGGGAGACCGCCCGCGGCGAAGGCCTGCCGTTCCCGAAGACCGGGGACCTGTCCAAGCTGCTGATCACCGAGGCCAAGCGCACCGAAGAGCGCGCTTGGCTCGGCGAGGTGTCAGCGGTCGTCCTCCAGCAGTCCCTGCGCGACCTGGACACCGCGTACAAGAACTTCTTCGACGGGCTGAAGGGCAAACGCCCGCGCATGGGCGCGCCCCGGTACAAGTCGCGCAAGGACACCCGGCAGGCCGTCCGCTTCACCGCCAACGCCCGCTGGTCCATCACACCGGGGCAGAAGCTGCGCCTGCCGAAGATCGGCGACCTCAAGGTCACGTGGTCGCGCAACCTGCCCTCCACTCCCTCCACGGTGACAGTGGTCAAGGACAGCGCGGGCCGGTACTTCGCGAGCTTCGTCGTGGAGAGCGGCCCCGGGGAAGTGCTGCCGCAGACGACGCCCGAGCTGGGCATCGACCTCGGTCTCGGGCACTTCGCGGTCCTCTCGGACGGCACGAAGATCGACAGCCCGCGCTTCCTGCGCCGGGCCGAGAAGCGCCTGAAGAAAGCCCAGCGCGCCCTCTCCCGCAAGGAGAAGGGCAGCAGGAACAGGGACAAGGCCAGGGCCCGCGTCGCACGGGCACACGCCCGCGTCGCGGACGCACGCCGCGACTTCCATCACCAGCTCTCCACCAAGCTGATCCGTGACAACCAAGCGGTCGCCGTGGAGGACCTGGCCGTGAAGGGACTCGCGCGTACGCGCCTGGCCACGTCCGTGCACGACGCCGGATGGTCGGCGTTCGTGAGCATGCTGGAATACAAGGCCGCCCGGTACGGGCGCACCTTCGTGAAGATCGGCCGTTTCGAGCCGACCTCTCAGGTGTGCTCGCAGTGCGGCGTCAAGGACGGCCCCAAGCCCCTGCACGTCCGTGTGTGGACCTGCGGGGCATGCGGGGCCGTCCTGGACCGGGACATCAACGCGGCGGTCAACGTCGCCAAGGCGGCCGGACTGGCCGTGTCAGCCTGTGGAGCGCAGGTAAGACCGGGACTCCTCCCGGCACCGCGCGGTGAAGCAGGAACCCACTCGACACCGCACCCTTCAACGGCGCGGTAGGCGGGAATCGCCGTCCTTCAGGGCGACGAGGATGTCAAAAGCCCTGCGCGGACGACGACGTGAAGAACGCCGACGGCAACAAGCCGGCCGACCTGTGCTGGGGCTACGACAACGCGACGATCTCCTTCAACGGCAAGGGCGGCGAGCTGGTCCCGGCCGGGGGCAACGAGTGGCGGCTGAAGAACGACGACGGCACGAAGATCACCCGTCTCACCGGAGGTGACCGCGACAACGGCGACAACGACAACGAGTACTGGCGGGTGACCGACCCCGACGGCACCCAGTACTTCTTCGGCTACCACAAGCTGCCCGGCTGGGCGTCGGGCAAGGAGACCACCGACTCCACCTGGACGGTGCCGGTCTACGGCGACGACTCCGGCGAGCCCTGCCACGCCGACTCGTTCGCCTCCTCCTGGTGCCAGCAGGCGTGGCGCTGGAACCTCGACTACGTCGTGGACCCGCACGGCAACGCGATGGCGTACTACTACGACAAGGAGACCAACTCCTACGGCCGCAACCTGAAGGCCGCGGACGACACCCCGTACGTGCGCGGCGGCTACCCCGACCGGGTCGAGTACGGCCTGAAGTCCGCCGACCTGTACGCCGACAAGCCCCTGGCCAAGGTCGACTTCACCAGCGCCGAGCGGTGCATCCCGCAGGACGGCGTGACCTGCGCGCCGGACACGATCGACGACAAGGCGTTCTACTGGTACGACACGCCCTGGGACCTGAACTGCAAGGCCGGCACCGACTGCGACAAGGGCCGCCTCGCCCCCAGCTTCTGGACCCGCAAACGCCTCACCGACGTCACCACGCAGGTCCTCAAGAGCGACGGCACGTACGCCGGCCTCGACACGTGGAAGCTCACCCACCGCTGGGGCATGGCCGACACCGACTACCAGTTGCTGCTCGACTCGATCCAGCACACCGGCCAGGCGGCCACCCCGGCGATCACCCTGCCGAAGACCACCTTCGCCTACACGCAGCTCGCCAACCGCCTCGACAAGACGGGCGACGGCAAGGCGCCCTTCATCAAGGCGCGGGTGTCCACGGTCGCGGACGAGTACGGCGGCCAGATCGACGTGGGCTACATCGCCCCGGCGTGCTCCTGGGACGCGCTGCCCACCCCGCAGTCCAACACCTCCCGCTGCTTCCCGCAGTACATGGGCGGCGACACCACCGACGACCCCACCCGGCAGTGGTTCAACAAGTACGTCGTGGACTCCGTCACCGCCACCGACCGCACCGGCGGCGCGCCGGACCAGGTCAACCGGTACGAGTACCTGGGCGGCGCGGCCTGGCACTACGACGATGACGACGGGCTGACCAAGGAGAAGTTCAAGACCTGGTCGACGTACCGCGGCTACGGGCACGTGCGGGTGAGGACCGGCGGCCAGGGCAGCGACGGCATGAAGTCCCAGGAAGACCACTACTTCCTGCGCGGCATGGACGGCGACCGGGCCGGGCCCGACGGCGGCACCAAGGACGTGCAGGTGAGCCTGGCCGGTGGCGAGGGCGACCCGATCGCGGACCACTCGTCCGCCGAGGGCTTCGAGTACAAGGTGGAGTCGTACTCGGCACCGGGCGGCAAGGTGCTGGAGAAGACGGTCAACCGGCCCTGGCACCACGAGACGGCCCGCCGCGTCCGCTCCTGGGGCACCGTCACCGCCAACCTCAGCGGCAGCTCCGCCACGCGCGAGTTCACCTCCCTGGACCAGGGCGCGGGCGACCGGTGGCGGCAGACCGCGATCAGCACCACCTACGACACCGTCGCCGGCCGACCAGTCCAGAAGGAGGACCTGGGTGACACGTCCACGGCCGCGGACGACCAGTGCACCCGCACCGCATACGCCGACAACACCTCCGCGAACATCCTCAACCTGCCTTCCCGCGTGGAAACCGTAGCCGTGGCCTGCGGCGCCACGCCGGACCGTACCAAGGACGTCATCTCCGACGCGCGCTCCGCCTTCGACGGCCTTGGCTACGGAGCCACACCCACCAAGGGCGATGTCACCGCCACGGCCACGCTGAAGCAGCACGACGGCACCCGGGCCACGTACCTGGAGAACGGCGCCACCTTCGACGGATACGGCCGGCAGCTCACCACTACCGACCTGACCGCCACGGTCATGGTCGACGGCGCCGCAGCCCCCGTCCGCACCCCGCGTAGTGACGGCCGCACGTCCACCACCGCCTACACCCCGGCCACCGGCCTGCCCACGCAGAGCACCGTCACCACCTCGCCCGCCAAGCCCGGCGACAACTCCACGGCCCAGACCACCACGACGGTCCTGGAGCCGCTGCGCGGCCAGCCGCAGACGCGGACGGACACCAACGGTCGGCGCACCGACTTCACCTACGACGCGCTCGGCCGGTCGTCCAGGATCTGGCTGCCCCACCTGCCCAAGGGCGGCAGTATCCCGGCCTCCTTCTCGTTCACCTACACCGTCACCGACGGCAAGCCGGTCGCGGTCGGAACCACCACCCTGGGCCTGCACAGCGCAGCGGTGCTGACCACCTACGCGCTCTACGACGGGTTCCTGCGGCCCCGGCAGACCCAGGCGCCGGGCCCCGACGGCGGCCGCCTGCTGACCGACACCTTCTACGACGCGCGCGGCCTGACGGCGAAGACCTTCGAGCCGTACTACGCCACGGGTGCCCCCGCCCGGGACCTGTTCGCGGTGGACGACGCGCTGAGCGTGGAGTCCCAGACCTGGCACACCTACGACGGCCTGGCCCGGGAGACCGAGGCCCGGCAGATCGCGGGCAACGGCGACGGCGGCGCGGTGCTCGGCACCACCCGCACGATCTACGGCGGCGACCGCACCACCGTCATCCCGCCCGAGGGCGGCACCGCCACCACCACCGTCACCGACGCCCGCGACCGCGTCACCGAGTTGCGCCAGCACCACGCGCGCGCCGCCGAGGCCGCCTACGACACCACCCGCTACGCCTACACGCCGGCCGGCGAGCAGGCCAGGGTCACCGACGCGGCGGGCAATGTATGGACGTACACCTACGACCAGCTCGGCCGCACGATCAAGACCACCGACCCCGACAAGGGCGCCACCACCAGTGCCTACGACGACCGGGGTCAGCTCGTTTCCACCACCGACGCCCGCGGCACCAGCCTCTTCTACTCCTACGACGGACGCGGCCGGAAGACCGAGCTCCGCGAGGGGTCGGCCACCGGCCCCAAGCGCGCCGAGTGGACGTACGACACCGTCACCAACGCCAAGGGCCAGCTCGCCTCCAGCACCCGCTACGAGGGCGGCAACGCCTACACGGACACGGTGACCGACTACGACCCGCTCTACCGGGTCCGCCGCCACACGGTCACCATTCCCGCAGGGGAAGGGGCCCTCGCGGGCAGCTACGAGTTCGACACGGCCTACAACAGCAACGGCACGATCCAGGGCATCGGCCTGCCCGGCGCGGGCGGGCTGCCCGCCGACACCATGGTGTTCACCTACGACTCCATTCTGCGGCCCACCGTGCAGAACGGCCCGGGGTCGGTGAAGTCGTCCGTGACCTCCTACAACCACGTAGGTCAGATCCTTCAGACGCAGGTACAAAACGGCAGCGGCGCGAAGTTCGCCCAGGTCACCAACACCTACGAGTGGGGCACCCGGCGGCTGGCCACCACCCGCGTGGACCGCATGGACGTGAGCGGCGTCGACAAGAACGCCGCCTACACCTACGACCAGGTCGGCAACGTCCGCGCCGTCTCCGACGTGTCCCGGTCCGGCACCGACACCCAGTGCTACACCTACGACTACCTGCGCCGGCTGACCGAGGCGTGGACCCAGCCGACCAAGACCTGCGCGGACACGCCGTCGGCCGCGGCGGTGGGCGGCCCGGCCCCGTACTGGCAGTCCTTCGGCTACGACAAGGTCGGCAACCGCCGCACCGAAACCCGGCACGACCCGGCGGGCGACACCACCCGCACGTACGCCTACCCCGACCCGGGCCAGCCGCAGCCGCACACCCTCACCTCGGTCACCACGACGGGACCCACCGGCACCGCGCGGGACACCTACACGTACGACGAGATCGGCGACACCGCCACCCGCACTCTGGCGGGCGACACCCAGAAGCTCGACTGGGACGCCGAGGGCCACCTGGCCAAGGTCACGGCACCCACCGGCGACGGCGGCGCCAAGACCACCACGTACCTCTACGACGCCGCCGGAACTCGGCTGATCGGCCGCACCGACACCGAGACCACGCTCTACCTGGAGAACACCGAGGTCACCCTGGCCAAGGGCGCCACAGCCCCGAAGGCCACCCGCTACATCGACCTCGACAACGGCCAGCAGGCCGTCCAGGCCGACAACGGCGGCGTCACCTTCACCATCGCCGACCACCACGACACCGGCGAACTGGCCATCAGCGCCGGCGACCTGGCGATGACCCAGCGCCGCACCACCCCCTTCGGCACCCCACGCGGCCCGCAACCGGCGGCCTGGCCCGGCACCAAGGGCTTCGTAGGCGGCACCCATGACGCGTCCACCGGCCTGACCCATCTCGGCGCCCGCGAGTACGACCCGTCCATCGGCCGTTTCCTGTCAGTGGACCCGGTCATGGACCTTGCCGACCCGCAGCAGATCAACGGCTACACCTACGGCAACAACAACCCGGCCACCTACTCCGATCCGGACGGACTACGGCCGGACGAGTGCATGGACCCCGGTATCAGCTGCTGGCTTCAGGACAACGGCGGCTGGCACGAAGAGCCGAACAAGAACTACCACCCGCACACCAAGAGCACCCCCGTACATCCCCACAAAAAGCACCACAAGCACCACAACCCGTGGGGCTTCCTGAAACCGGTCAAGAAGTTCGTCAAGGCCGCCGTCCCGGTGATCATCGACATCGCACGGATCATTCTCGACCCGCAGCAGCTCATGGACTGCGCCGACTTGGACGTGACGGCCTGCGGCCTGCTGGCGCTGGAGTCACTCCCTGCCGGGAAGGCCCTGAAAGCCGTCAGAGAGCTGAAAGCGCTGAAGAGACAACTGGAGGCGGCCAAACGGGCGGGTAAGGATCTCAAGAAGGTCGCGAAGGAAGCGCAGGAGTGCCTCACCCACAGCTTCACCGCCGGCACCACCGTCGCACTCGCAGGCGGCGGCCATAAGAACATCGAGGACGTGAAGGTCGGCGACCGCGTCCTCACCACGGACCCGGCGACCGGCCGAACCGAGGAACACCCGGTCGTCGCCACGATCATCACCGGCCACGACAAGGACTTCACCGAGCTGACGGTGAAGACCCCGCACGGCACGGCCTCGATCATCGCCACCGACACCCATCCCTTCTGGACGCCCGGCCAGCACCGCTGGACGGACGCGGGCGACCTCACCCCCGGCACCACCCTCCGCACCGACAAGGGCGAGGCGGTGGAGATCGTCGCGGTGCGCCACTACGAGCAGCGGCAACGGACGTACGACCTCACGGTGGACGGCGTCCACACGTACTATGTGCGGGCGGGCGAGACGCCGGTACTCGTTCACAACAGCGGACCGTGGTGCGGGGTCGACTCCGCAGAAGCTCAGGAAATCATCCAGAATGCCAAGGGGTATGGGTCCGGGCTGAAGCAGGATGCTGGGCACAGGGCGGCAGATTTCGTTGTCGGTGATATCGCAACGAAAGGTGTAACCACTCGACTTATTGGCGGAGATGGAGTGGAGCGCTTGTTGGTGCAGATGCCGGGAGAGATGAACGGAAAGGCTGGACGCTTTGAGTGGATAGTTGAGCGCGGCAGGAGCGGAAACCTGATCACTCATCAAAGATTTGTAAACGGAGGGTCGATGAACGGAATCCCCAACAAACCATGAACGCGATGGCTAAGTTCAAGATCCCAGGTAGCTTTGTTGTGGATCGAGTTGATCTGACGACCCGGGAAGTTGCTTACGGGAAGCATTGGGGGTGGTTGGACGATTATGCCATCGTGCAGATCTACATGCGCAAAATGCAATCCGGCCGCCCGCTGCTTGACGTGGAGGAAAGGTGGGCGCTCGCGCTCTCGGAGGAGATCCAGTCCGGGGATCTTCCGGACCTTTCGTATGAGGACCTGGGCGACTGCCGTGAGCTGTCCGCCGTGTGGATCTATCTATCGCTAGCCTGGCTCCATCAAAGAGGACTGAGCGAACAACAATTGTTCAACGTTATCGAGGAGTTGTATTCGGACTTTGAGTACCCTGAGGAGATGGAGGGCTTCGTGAAATATGTGCCTCCCCCTCCTGGGGGTAAGAACGGAATTTCTGGAATGGCCGAAAGGCTAGAGGAGTTCCTGAGGTACTCGGAGGATCTGTACCGGCAACGGTGAGTACGGGCACCGGCGGAGATGGACACATCCCCGACGCGCGACACCGCGGTGCGAGGTGGAACCTCACGGCCCGATCTCGCAACCTATGCGCTCGATCGCAAAGCGAAGTGAAGTCCGTCAACTGCGTCCTGGCGGGGCCTTCTGCGGTGGGTGACGGCAGTAGGTAACGGAAACGTCAGCGGACAGTGGCTTCGCACAGCGGCCGGGTCGTCGCCGTCGTTGCAGATCAACTGGCTGTTGGCAGGGTCGTCGAGCAGACCGTCCGCGCTCTCGTCCGTGCCGAGCCTGGCACGTGGCAGTAGAGTCCCGCCGCACCGACACCAAGCAGCGGCAGCGCGATCGCTTGCCCCGAGCCGTTCACGGCAGTAGCGACGGCAACGTCCAGGGACTTCCCCGCATATCCACGGACACCAGCGGAACGCAAATCACGCGCTGAACCTGCGAAGAAACAGGTAGTGCGGTGCTGTGTAGCACACGTACTATGTACCGGACGGGGCGACTCCGATCCTCGTTCATAATTCAGGGCCCAACTGTGGAGTTCCGTTTGGGGGTAAGAATGGCGACCACCTTGGCGGAGAGGATTTCCATGGCAGCGAATATTCCCTGGATGAGATCACCGAATTCGTGAATGGGCACACCGGTGATGGTAATCCGACGATGGGTAGGCCCTCGGCGGCTGAAGTGGAAACCACGTTGAGGCAAGCTGGGCCGCGTCAGATTGAAGGACAGAATTCATCCCGATTTGACCACAATGGGGCCCGCGTCATCGTAAAATGGGATATGCCGTGGAAATCGACAGCCTATTACCCGGGGAGATGATGGCATGATGGAAGTTCAGGCGCGTGAATGGCTTAGCCGTCACCTGGGAGCCGCCGAGGCGGACCAGTTGGAGAGAACTGCGGTAAGCGTGTCCCCTGCTCGATCGTTGGGCCTGGTCACGCTGCTACTTGCCTGGTACGAGCATGTGGCGCGAATCGAGAGTGAGATTGGCCTCCCCGACTCCGACAGGTCCGCCTGGGGCGCGCACGATTTGATTGCGGCTGACTCTCTACGGGATTTCATCGCCAGAGGATTGGAGATGATTTCCGAGAGGGGGTCGAGGAATTTCAATGCTGCCCTTGCTGAGGTGGATTCGAGATTTCTCTCGTATACGGAAGCCGAAGAACTAGGCACCCTTCCTCGGCTTGATGGCGATGAGGATAGGGTGCGTGGATGGTGGTGGACGCGCATTCCGCGCTCTGGGCCGATTCGTAGAGATCTAGACCGGTTTTCTGCGTCGTTCTAAAAAGCGCGTGTGGTCGCCTATGGGCGGCCAGAGAATGCCAGTGTGCCCCACCAGCGACTATTCCTGGTGGGGCACACTTGACGGCAGTGGCTGACGGCAACGTCAGCGGACGGCGGCTTCGGCGAGGGATGGTTGGTCGCCGTCGTCGGGCTTGCTGGTGGTCTCGGCGGTGTTGCGTAGGGTGCGCGGCCGAGGAGGTCGATGGCGTCGCGTTGGAGGCGGAGTCGGACGTGGGCGTACACGGTCGCGGTGACGCCGATGTGGGCGTGTATACCGTGGCTGAGTACAAATATGCGGCACAGGACCTGATGTGCACTTGTGGTGGATGCAGGCCTGGCGTCCTTGTTAAGCGCGACGGGGAAACCCGGAGATTCTTCGATCCGGAGACGGGAGAATTTGGATCAGCAGGTCCTCGCGGAATTATTACCTACTTCAAGCCGGATAACGAGATGGAGTATTTCAGGCGTCAGCCGGGGGTGGAGATTCCTTAGATGGGATCCTATCCATGCCACTGCTGTGGCCGCCTCGTGCACGACGCTCCGCCGGGGTCGTACCAGATCTGCCCTGTATGTGGCTGGGAGGACGACCTGATACAGCTTCGCTGGCCACAGTGTGAGAGCGGAGCCAACCGCCTCTCGCTCATCGAGGCTCAGCGGCTCTACAGGAGGCGGGAGACCGCTGATCACGATCTCGCGTTGACAGCTCGCACAGCAAGCGCCCCTTGGCCGATCGATGTTGGTTTTCGCCCTGCTGATCCGGAGGTCGATAACTTCGAGCCTACGAGGGTGATGGAGGCTGATTGGCCAGAGGATCGCACTCTTCTCTACTGGTGGAGGCCGCGCTTCTGGAGACGTCCGGAGGGCTGTGCTGGCTCCGAACGTTAGCGGCAGCGTACCTACGACCTCACCGTCTGTGGTGTCCACGCCTACTACGTGCTCGCTGAGGACACTCCGGTGCCGCAGCGGGAATGCGGTTGACGACTACTGGGAAGGGCTGGAATGAGTTCGGGTAGCGAAGACCGGAACGAAGGGGGAGTGCAGGCGTTGACGGAGAAGGAGTTGAAGGTGCTCCGATGCGGACTGCTTGAGTGGAGCGGTTCTGCTCGTGGTACGGAAGAGTTCGCGGTCGCCATGGGCTTTTCGAGCCTTGCGGAACTGCTTCGGGAGAGCAAAAGGATTCGCTCGGCGCTTGCACAGGGAGAGGGGCTGGAACCAGTCGACTGGGCGCGGGTTCTCCTTGCTACGGAAGTCGCCTTCGTGAGTGACGTCGTCGGATCGGGGCATGACTGGTCAATCACTACCGGTTTCTCCGATGAGGAGGCGGTGAAAATTCTGCGGTCCGTCCAGCGTAAGCTGGCGCGAACGGTCCTGCCGCTCATCGGCCATTACCTGGGTACTCGGGCGCAGGAGTAATGGATGGTCTCTGGCGCATTCATGTGCATCCCTCCTCATTCCTTTCTGTGGGCGGCGGGACGCGGGTAGTGTGGGGCCGGTTTCCCGGTTTGGACGGGCCGGAAATAGCTGATAGTGGGCACTGAAGGCGACGGGGTGGCGGGCGTAATGACGACTCGGCGCGGGCGCAGGCCGGCGGGTAGCGCGGTGCAGTTGACGTTCGAGGTCATCGCCGAGACCCTGCGGGAGCAGATCCACTCCGGGCGGCTGAAGCCGGGCGATGCGCTGCCGACGCAGACCGCGTTGATGCGGGAGTTCGGAGCCTCCAGCCTGACCGTGCAGAAGGCCATGGCCCTGCTCAAGCAGGACAGCTGGGCGGTATCGCGCCCCGGCAAGGGCGCCTTCGTCGCCCACCACGACCAGGCCGGCGCGGATGACCTCGATCACCGGGAAGCGACCGCCCCCGCAGGCGGGACGGCGGCCCGCGTCGAGGCACTGGAGCAGGCGCTGGCCGATGCAGTCGGGCAGCTCGCCGAGCTCCGCGCCCGCGTCGCAGTTCTGGAAGCGGGCAACGACGAGCCCGGCCGCTGACCTCCCGTTCCGGGTAGACCAGGTCCTGCGTCCAGATTTTCTCTACGAGGTTCAAGGCGGCGCCCGCCCGCCAGAGCTGGCCACCGTCGCCGACCGACCCACCGTCGGGCGAGCAGCCGACGCCCGCGTGAGGCGCAGGCAGACGGCCAGACGCGGGCGCGAGCGGGAGCTGACTTGGTGCCACCGGGCGCAAGTTGTGCGGGGTGGAGTCCTTGCCTGTCGCACAGCGAGTTGTCGCCTACGACCGTCCTACGGCCGGATCGCAGGCACATGGCTGACCAGGGGGGCCGACCCTCACGCCCGCCGGCGGACTCGCCGAGCGCGGTGGTCGGCGTTGCCTCCGTCGGAGGCCGACTCCTCCCGCCCCCGCCCCGCGCCGTCAGACCGGGCGACGCACCAGCCCGGCCGTACGCTGCCTCTCCCGCTCGGGCGCGATCCTGCCGAAAGAAGCCGACCGTCAGGACGAAGGGGGGAGTGCGGGGGTGTGCGACGCTGGAGTGGCTGCGGTCGCGGCGACGATACGCGACCTGAACTGCGTATTCGCGCTCTCGCACCTCGTGCCATATATCATCGGCGATATGGACAGCGGGCGGTACTCGATCGAGATCGAGCCGGAGGTGCGGCTGTGGCTGGAGAACATTCCCGCCCATCACTACAAGCAGGCCGAACGCGTCGCCGACCTGCTCGCCGAGCAGCCCACCACCCTTGACGAACCGCACTCCCGCCACCTGGGCGGCAAGCTCCGCGAGCTGCGCTTCCGCCTGGGTGATGCCCATCAGCGGATCACCTACTGGCTGGCGCCCGGCCGACGTGTCGTGCTGCTCACCGTGTTCCGCAAGACCAAGATGCGCGAGCAGGCCGAAGTGGACCGCGCCCACGCCGCACAGCGATGGTGCGAGGCAGAGCATGATGCCGCCGCTGAGCACGACCTCTACAGCCGCAACCTCAAGGAGTCTCAATGAACCACAGCGAATGGAGGACCCGCCGCCACCGCCAGCTGCTGGGCGAACACCTGGACGCTGACCCCGAGTACGACCGGGTCTACGAAGAGGCCGGCCTTGCCATGACACTGGGCAAGGCCGTCTGCGACCGGCGTAAGCAGCTGGGTCTGAGCGAGGCCGATCTCGCCGAGCGCATGCAAGTCGACGTTGATGACATCGAAGGTATCGAGACGGCCACTGAGCTGCCGCCCATCGCGGTCATCATGCGCCTGGCCCGCGCACTGGACCTCACGGTGGACGTGCACCTCGCCGGCGGAGACGAGCCCACCGTCACCATCGTCGCCCCGGCGGCCTGAGGCGGGGAGGAACCATGCAGGACCCGCCTTCCGCGCTCGCCCGTGAGCTCGGGCAACTCGTCCACCACCGGCGCATCGAGCTCGGGCTGTCCCAGGCCGAGCTGGCGGAGCGGTGCGGGATGAAGCAGCCGCAGATCTCCCGCTTCGAAGGCGGCGGGACCGTGCCCACGCTTCCCCTCCTGCGCCGGCTGGCTCAGGCTCTCGGCGCCGACCTGACCATCAGCCTCACCCCGCACGACAAAGCCGCTTGACACGCATTCGGAATTCCTGGAATTCCCCAGGCGATGTAGACCACCGACGGCAGTAGTGACGGCAACACCAGCAGACTCCAGCGCACGAGCACGAACATCTGGCGACTGCCAAATTGCCCGCTGGCCAGCAAACTTGCAGGTAGGAGCGGCCTGGCCTGCACACGTACTATGTGCTGGCGGGCGAGACTCCGGTTCTCGTTCACAATGCAAACTGCGTTGATGCGATGCTCGATGATGCCTCTGAGGCGTACGTGCGAGGTGAGCACATGCCCGGAGGGCGTCAGGTCACTTCTGACAAGAGCGTCTTCAATTCAGACGTGGACCTGGACGACCTGGTGGATAAAGCAAATCGATGCAAGTGTCATGGTCCGAATGCGAACGGGAACTTTGAGCGCGACGTCAATGCGGGTACTGTGTTCGGTCGCCTATCGGATGACGCTGGTGGGTTGCCCACGACGTGGTATCGAGTCGTCCAAGACAAGTACGGCGGCGTGATCACAATGCATCCGATTCCGAAGTCGGCAGTTGTTCGTGGGGTCGGCTCGGTCTTTGCGGGCCGACCCCACGAAATAGAGTGGGAGTTTTAATGGGTCTTGCGGTTTACATTGAAGATCAGAATCATCAGCGGGTGTATGCAGGTAGGGAGGTTGGAGCTTACCTCGAAGCGATCTTGCCGTACGTTGATGCTGATGCCCTTCTAGCGGGAGTTCATCTTCATGGTGACACAATGTTCAACTCTCCTCAGTTGGTGCGGGTAATGGGCGAAATTGACCTCTTGGTTGAGCGAAATTTCGACGCAAAGAGTGATGCGGTGGAATTCAAGTCAATTCTAGACGGGGTGGTCAGGCGCAGAGGTTACCTGTGGATCTCCGGTGATTGACTTGACTCGATTCCTGCAAGCTATCTTGTTCTTCAATGCAGCGCCCGCAAAGGATGAGTGGCCAGATGTGTGGCAGGGTCAAATTTCCCTGCCGGCAGAGAATGAAAGGTGATTGACTCCGAACTGTCGGAGGGTCGCGCCATTGATTTCGCCGAATTCGGTGGCTCTTCGGGCATCACCGTTCGCGTATAGTATCGTAGGGGAAAATGCGATTGATGAATACTGGACAGGGCTGGAGTGATTTTGGGTAGCGGAGAATGGGGCGAAGGGGGAGAGTCGGTGCTGACGGAGAAAGAGTTGAAGGTGCTCCGGTGTGGACTGCTCGAGTGGAGCGGACCTGCTCGTGGTACGGAAGAGTTCGCGGTCGCCATGGGCTTTTCGAGCCTTGCGGAACTGCTTCGGGAGAGCAAAAGGATTCGGTCGTCGCTTGCCCATGGAGAGGGGCTGGAGCCAGTCGACTGGGCACGGGCTCTCCTTGCTACGGAAGTCGCCTTCGTGAGTGACGTCGTGGGATCGGGGCATGACTGGTCAATCACTACCGGTTTCTCCGACGAGGAGACGGTGAAAATTCTGCGGTCCGTTCAACGCAAACTGGCGCGAACGGTCCTGCCGCTCATCGGCCATTCCCTGGGTACTCGGGCGCAGGAGTAATGGATGGTCTCTGTGTCAAGAGGCGCAGTGAGAGCGAAGGGCGGGCGTCGCAGGGAGCCGCCCTGCGAGACTTTGGTCAGCCTTCGACTGGACGTGACGGAGAACGATTCTGTATCGAGATGGACGGCGAGGAACTTCTCGGTCTAGGCGTGTCTGATGGAGGCGGTGAACGGGCTTTCGTGTGCCGAGTTCTATATCCGAACCGGATGGGCTCGGGAAGATGTCGGTGTGGTAATCCAGAAAATCGATCAATTCGCGCACGGAGGTGGCCCCGAGTTGATTGTGGACATCCCCGAGGCCGTGGAAGAGAAGGAATACCCGAGACGCCCGCGACCGTAGCATGTCCTGGAATCCCCTGTGCCGGACCGACAGAAGCGGCCTGACTCGGTACTGGGTCGGCTATCGCGACCACTACTCACCCCTTCTGGAAATCAGCGGGCACGTCCAATGAGCGCATTTCGCATGTACCTCAGGGTGGTAAGCCAGTCCTTGCAGCCGGAGGGCATGTCCAAGAGGCTGGGAGTGGAGCCCGACGAGTCGACGTCGATCGGAAGCCGCAGGTACCCGCAGTCGCCTCCGCGGTCGCATGCGACCTGGATCCGACGCGTCGGGGCTGCGGGAGGCTGCGACAGGCCGGAGGATCTGGAACAGGTGGTTGTCGGCTGGGGGCCGGACCTCGCGGATGCTCTCGGTCGTCTCGCCGACTCCGGTGAGGCCGCCGTCTCTCTGGTGATCGTTCAGGAGATCAGAGACCTCGACGACCCGCAGCAGAAGGGCATCTTCCTTGGAGCCGACCTGCTGGCCTGGATGGGTGCGGCCAAGGCGTCACTTGACATCGATCAGTACATCTATCACGAGTGCGGCGACGAAGCGGACAACGCCATTTCGTAGAGAAGTTCGGTGGACAGGCTTGGCGAACTCCTGATGGCGCCCTGTCCCTGTGCTCCGGGCGCCCGGAGCACAGAGACAGGGCGGAGGGGCAGGCGAGGTCAGCGCCGGGTCAGCGGTCCCGCCCCCTCCAGCACCGCCGCGCACCCCCGCCGCTTGCGGCAGCCCGCCTCCGGTGCCAGTCGCGGCAGCTTCGTGTTGCCCTGGTACTCGACCTCCCGGCCGTCGCCCTCCCACCACCACGCCCGGTCCGCGTCCCAGAAGTTCCCCGTGACGCGGATCCGCCGAGGCGACACCCCGCCCAAGTTGTTCTGGTTGCGATAGAGCACGTTGTCGCGGAAGGTGATGTGGTCGCCGCCGTCGTCCGGATACAGCGCGTACGGCGGGAAGTTCGCCCCCGTCGCCGCCCGGCTGTCGACGTCGTGGACGACATTCCGCTCGACCACGGCGCCCTTCTCGAACGACGGCCCCTGCGGCCCGTTGCCGTAGATGCCGCCCCCGTCGATCAGGACGGAGTTCGTGTGGTGCACCAGGTTGCCCACCACGCGCACCCCACCCGAACTCGTCGCGGTCCCGCCGCTGTTCAGGTAGACGATGCCCGAGTACGGGATGTGGTCGACCTCGTTGTGCGCCACCGTCGCGTCGTACGTCTCGTTCAGCAGGATGCCCCACGAGCCGCGGTAGTCCCGGCCCACGTCGTGCACCCGGTTGTCCTCGATGCGGATGTCGCGCGGCGCCGCCGCCGCGCCGTCCGCCTCGCTCTGGACGTGGATGCCGCCGCCCGAGACGTCCTCGATCGTGCTGCCGCGCACCGCGATGTCCCGGCTGCCCTCGCCCAGCCCCAGGGCGGTCGTGCCCAGCCTCGTGAAGCGGTCGCCCTCGAAGGTGATCCGGCTCGCGCGGCGGAAGGAGACGGCGGACGGGATGGCGGCCGACGCCTGCTCGACCGGGTCGTCGCCCACGTAGTACCAGGTGCCGATGACGTGCGGGAAGCCCGTCGGCCTGTCCGGGGCCAGCCAGGTGGTGTGCGCGAACTCCAGGCCGCGCAGCGCCACGTGGTGCAGCGGCGCGCCCGCCCGGCCGTCCCCCGTGACGAGGTGCTGGAGGACCGGGGCGACGACGTTCCGCGGCAGCCCGTGGTAGTACAGCACGTGGTGGCCGGGCCGGGACCGGTCCAGGTACCAGCTTCCCGGCTGGTCGCGCAGGAAGGACGCGCTGTTCTCCACGGCGGTCGGCGCGGTCAGGCCCGGGTCGCCGTACAAGCTCTGGTACAGCTCCTTCGCGCGCCGGTAGCACGGCTGGTCCATGGTGATCTCGGTGCCCGTGGCGTCGCCCCGGACGCCCGCCACCCCGCACCGGCCCTCCGAGTAGGAGGTCGCGAAGGTGTACACGAACTCCACGTCCTGCGGCCGCTGCCAGGACTGCGGCGCCGTGCTCTCGGTGATGTAGCCCTTGTCGGTCGGGTACAGCTCCGGCAGCCTGCCGCGCAGCGCCGCCCGTCGCGCCCGCTCGCCGTTCACGAAGAGCTGGCGCGTGTCCAGGTCGCCCACGTCCGCCCGCCACACCCCGCCCTCGGCCCGCTGCCAGCCGGTGACCGTACGGCCGCCGTCGAGGGTGACGGGCTCCTGGCGGCCGGTCCCGTAGCCGTACGCCTGGTAGACGACCCGGTGGCCGCCGGTCCCGGAGTCCCCGGCCTGGGCGGACAGGGCCAGTGGGCGGGTCAGCCGGTACGTGCCGCCGCGCAGGTTGACCACGATGTCCGAGGTCATGCGGGGGGTCAGGGCGCGTACGGCCCGCTGCGCGCGGGCCGGCGTGGCGAACGGGTGCTCGGCGGTGCCCGGGCCGTGGTCGTCGCCCCAGGGCGCGACGTACAACTGGGTGGGCGGGGCGGCCGCGGCCGGGGTGGCCGGCCCGGTCGAGGCGGCCAGCAGGGGGAGGGCGAGCAGGGCGGCGCACGCGGCGCGACGCGGGCTCGGCGGCATGGCTGACGTCCGTTCTGGCTGGCGGGTCGGTCGGTGAGCGACGCTACGGACCGGCGCGGGCGGGCCGCATCGTGCGCGCGGGGCAGGCCGGGCTTCGACTTTCGGCGAGGGGGCAGGGTCAGGATCCGCCCTCGGTCGGATCCTCGGGCCGTCGAGGCCCTGCCGCTGGCCCGCCCGTCGCGGTCCGGCTCCGACGAGACGCCCGTACGCGCCCCTACGACCAAAGTCGAGCCCCGGGCCCGAAGGCCGCCCCAGGTCGTACCCGCCGACCGCCCCGCAGGCCGACGCCCGCGCCGCCCTCCGAACGGCAGGCTGGCGACCACGCCGCGGGACCACAGGGCGCGGCGGAACAAGGCGACACGAGGGGAGACACAGCGGTGGCGAGCGAGGGCATCAGCCGGGGCCGGTTCCTGGCGGCGGCGGGGGCGGCCGGGGTCGTGGCGGCGACGGGGGCGCTGCCGACCGCTGGAGCTGCGAGCGCGGCGGGGCACCGGCGCCCCGACCGGTCGGCCCGCCGCCGCGGCGGCCTGACCTACCGCGGCGTCGACTACGCGGTCTCCGACGGTGAGACCCCTGCCACCGGCTGGAATCCAGTCCGCATGCGCGCCGACTTGCACGCCATCCAAAACGACCTGCACGCCAACTCGGTCAGCGTCTTCGGCGACGGCGTCGAGCGGCTGGCCGCCACCGCCCACCACGCCGCCGACCTCGGCCTGCACGTCTGGCTCCAGCCGCGCCTCGGCGACGTGCCCGAGGCCGACATCTTCGACCACCTCGCCGAGACCGGCCGCCACGCCGAGCGGATGCGGCGGCACGGCGCGCGCGTGCACCTCAGCGTGGGCTGCGAGTTCGTGCTGTTCGTACCGGGCATCGTGCCCGGCGCGAACGCCGTCGAGCGGATCGAGAACATCACCAAGGGCAACTACGACCCCGAGCACCTGAGCCGCGAGCTGCGCCGCGTCATCGCCCGCGCCGCCGAGGTCGGCCGGTCCGTCTTCCGCGGCCCGCTGACGTACGACGGGGCGCACGGCGACGAGGTCGACTGGACCCTGTTCGACATCGTCAGCGTCAACTACTACGAGTACCACCGCGACCGGGCCGCGTACGTCCGTGAGCTGTCGGCGTACCGGCGCTGGGGCAAGCCGGTCGCCATCAGCGAGTGCGGCACCTGCACGTTCGAGGGCGCCCCGGAGGCGGGCGGCATGGGCTGGGATGTCGTGGACTACGGCAAGACGCCCCCGGAGATCACCGGCGGCCTGGTGCGCAGCGAGCGGACCCAGGCCGCGTACCTGTCGGACGTGATGGACGTCTTCGAGTCCATGGGCCTGTACGCGGCGATGGTGTACGAATTCGTCACCCCGGACGCGCCCCACTGGCCCGGCGACCCGCTCCACGACCTCGACATGGCCAGCTACAGCCTTGTGAAGACGATCCGGGACGACCCGGCGGACCCGGAGTCCGACTGGCACTGGGAGCCGAAGGAGTCCTTCCACGCGCTGGCGCGGCGGTACGGTCGCGCGGCCGCCTGCTGAGCCCGCCGCCCCTCGGGTCCCGTAGGGGTACGAGTACGAGCCGAGGCCCGGACCGTGCCAGCATGCACGGCCATGGACGAGACGACGGAGGAGTACGGGTACGGGTACGGGCACCGGTACTCGTACGGCAGCCAGTCCCCGTACGGCGGCGCATACCCGTACGGCGGCGAGTGCGCGTACGAGCCGGGCGGCGAGACGCTGGCCGCGATAGCCGCCCTGCACGGCGCCGCCCCCGACCGGGTGCGCCCCCTGGTCCCGGCCTTCCCCTCGGGCGGGGCGAACCACGTCTTCGCGCTGGGGGACCGCCTGGTGCTGCGCATCCCGCGCAGTCGGCGGTTCCTGCCCGGCCTGGCCAAGGAGGCCGCCGTCATCCCGGCGGCGCGGGCCGCCGGGGTACGTACGCCCGAGGTCGTGGCGTTCGACGGCACCTGCTCGTCGGTGGGCGTGCCGTACATGGTGCTCGCCCGCGCGCCGGGTGCGGACCTGGCGGCGGCCGACCTGCCGGAGGAGGCCGCGGACCGGGTCTACCACCAGGTGGGCCGGGAACTGGCCAGACTCCACCGCCTGTCTCCGGCGTCGCCCGAGGCCCCGGGCCTGCGGTCCGCGGTGCCCGAGGACGACGAGGGCGGGGACCCGCGGGACCTGGTGGCGCGTCTGCTGGCGGAGGGCTGGATCGACGCCGGGGCGGCCCGGTGGCTGACCGGCTGGTTCGACCGGCTGTCGGAGCACCGTCCCCGGGACAGCCCCCGGGTCCTGACGCACGGCGACATCGCCCCGCAGAACCTCGTGGTCTCCCCGCGCGACGCGAGCCTGACGGGCATCGTGGACTGGGGCGACGCCCAGTGGGCCGACCCGGCCGCCGAGTTCGCCAAGATCCCGCCGACCGGTGTTCCGGCCATGCTCGCGGGGTACGGGCGGGAGGCGGGCGGAGGCGCCGCCGCGGCGAGCGGGCGGGCCTGGGCGGCGCGGGTGCTGTGGTGCCACCTCACCTGGGCCCTCGCCCGGCTGCGGGACCCGGCCCCGCGCCCCGGCGAACGCCACTGGACCGCGCCGTCGGCCAGTCGGCTGCTGGGGCTGCTGCGGTTCTACGCGGCGGGGGCGCCGGGGATCTGGGCGGGGCTGACGTGACCGCGGGGGTGTCCGGCGGGCCGGGGAAGCCGGGGAGCGCGGCCGTACGGCTGCCGCCGCTACCGGCCCGGCGGGCGCTATCCGGAATCCGCACTGTCGAATTGGCGTCCGATGAGGGACGGCGGAGATTCCCTGCTCAATTCCATGACAACTCCGGAACATGGGAACCCGGTGAATCACCCGCCTTCTTCCCGCCTTCCCGGTGGCAGGTTACACGTCTTGACGTGTGGTGGGCGCAACTGTACTTTCCGAGCAGGACGAATTCACGCACGTTCCCAGGGGTGATCCCGGGGATTCCCCAGGGTCGCGCCGTATTCGAGGATTTCCGCAAGAGTCTGAAGCCCCTGACGCCGGGCCGGGTGAGCCGTGCCGCAGGCAGCGCCCGCCGCCAGGTGCGCCGAGTACGTTCGCACGTCCTGTGCACGTCGTTTCCAGTCCTGCACCGAATCCGGCGAGCGCGCGCCTCGTCGCGCCGCGACCCGGGCGCCACGGGAGGTCATTCCATGCGCACCCGAGCGACCACGAGCCCCAGGACCACAGCCGTGCGGGCCACCGCCGCGGCCTTCGGACTGGCGGCGGCCGTGCTCGGCACGCTGGGGACCGGCTCCGCCTCGGCGGACCCGGTCTCCCTGACGCTCGACTACTCTTGCGTCTTCCCGCAGATCGGCTCCCAGTCGCTCCGCGTCCAGGCGAACGCGGACCTTTCAGGCTCCGTTCAGCCCGGCTTCCGGGCCGTGAAGATCACGCTCAGCACGGTCAACACACTGGGTTCCGATCTCTCCAGGCAGCTCTACTACGGGGGCGTCAGAACGCTCGGAGGCTCGACCCGGGTGTCTGTGAAGGTCATCGCTCCCCAGGGCGATGTCACCGTCAAGCCGACCCTCGGGATCACGCCGACCGGCGTCACCCAGGAGGGCCCGGCGTCCTTCCCGGCCACCGGCAGCGCCTCCCTCCCGTATTCCAGCAAGCCGGACACCTGGAAGGTCGTCCTCGGGAACATCGACCTGAACCTGTCGCTGAAGGACGCCACCGGCACGCCGATCGACCTCGACGGCGACGGCGACGGCACCTTCACCGTCCCCTGCGCGCAACTCCCGGGCCAGAACAATGTTCTCGCCCAGTCGCCTCCCGCCGTCGACTGGCGACCGGCGACGGATCGTCCGGCCCGGGGCCGGTGACGCTCGCCCGGCCCGGGCCCGCGGTGCGGCCGGGGCCGGGCCGGGTCTCCCTCCTGCCGTACGCGCGTGCAGGGCGCGCGTGTGCCGTGCTCGGCCCCTGCCCGGCCCCCTGCCCGGCCGCCCTGGAGGCGCCGGTCCCCGCCGCTCCTGTCGGCCCGCTGGTCCGCTATTCGACTCCGCGGTGTCCGTAGTGGTCCGCAGTCAGGCGCATTCGCTTCCGGTGATGGGCGGCGGCGGCTCGTTGCTCAATTCCGTAACAACTCCGGGAGGCGGCGGCCGAAGGAATCCGCAACCTTCTTCTCACCTCTCGGGGAAACGGGTACATCCCTTGACGGGTGACACGGGCAACTGTACTTTCCGAATCGGGAGGAAGGCGCACGCCACGGGATGATCCCCGTGGCTGCGGAGGATTCCGCGCTATCTCTGTAAGGCCGGGAAATACCTGATACGGGGCGGGGTGAAGCCTGCCCGGAAAGTGTCCGGTGTCAGGTTCGACAGGTGTGTTCGCACGTCCTGTGCACGTCGTTTTCAGTCCTGCACCGAATCCGGAGGCGCGCACCTCGCCGTGCCGCGCCCCGGGTGCAAACGGGAGGTAATTCCATGCGCACCAGAGCGACGAAGAGAACCAGACTCAGAGCCACCACGGCCACCGCCGCGACCATCGGACTGGCGGCGGCCGTGCTCGGCACCGTGGGAGTCGGGTCCGCCTCGGCGGTCCCGGTCTCCCTGACGCTCAACTACTCCTGCGTCTTCCCGCTGCTGGACGAGCAGCCCATCCAGGTCAAAATCAGCTCGGACATTCCCCAGACGATCGCGGTCAACACCCCGACCGGAAAGATCAACATCAGCACCGTCACCACGGTGAACGCCGACGTCACCACGGCCCTCGGCCTCGTCGGCGCCACGACGCTCCAGGGCTCGGCCAAGGCGAGCGCGACGGTCTCCGTCCCGCAGGGCAAGGTCACCGTCAAGCCGACCTTCGCGATCCCGTCGACCAACGTCCCCGAAGAGGGCTCGTTCACCGTCGCGGCCAGCGGCGCCGCTCCCTCCCTCCAGTTCCGTCAGGCGGGCTCCGGGACGATCACCGTCGGGGACATCGTCCTGACGCTGTCGATAAGGAACGGCGCCGGCGCGGTGATCGACCTCGACGACGACGGCAACGAGACCTTCACCGCGCCCTGCACGCAGCTCCCGGGCCAGAACAACGTCCTGGCCAAGTTCACCATCACCGCCTGACGCCCGCCCGTCATCCGGCGAGGCCCGCCCGACCCGGGCCCGGGAGTCCACCGCCCGTCGCGTGGACTCCCGTTCTCGTCCGCCCGCCGCCCCCGGGGCAGGCGCCTTTCTCTGGAGGCCGGTTTTCAGGAAGCCGGGCGGCGCCGGTCGAGCACCATCACGTCGTGGAGATCGGCCCCGTCCCACGGGTGGGCCTCGCCCACCTTGCGGTACCCCCACGCCCGGTACGCGGCCTGAGCCGCCGCCACGTCCGGCCGGGCGTTGAGCAGCACCCGCTCCTCCGCGGCCCCGGACAGCAGCGCGTCGTGCATGCGCCGGGCCACGCCCATGCGGCGCCAGGGGGCGCGTACCGCCAGTTCCATCAAGCCGAACGTCCGGCGGCCGTCCTCGCGGCGCAGCTCGTCGGACACCGGGGTGGTCAGCCGGTCCCACCAGCCGGTGGCCGGGCTGAGCGGATAGCCGTACGCGATGCCGACCGGCTCGCCCTCGGCCGTACGGGCCAGGGCCGCGCGGAAGGTGGCCTTACGGACCTGGGCGCGGAAGCGGCGGAAGTTGGACGCGACGTCCTCCGGGGTCTGGCAGTAGGGCGGTTCGGCGAATGCGTCGGCGTAGACGAGCGTGAATGCATACTCGGCCTCTGCTGCGGCCCGGCCGTCCATACGTTCTACGGTGACAGCAGTTGATTGGCTCATACGTCGACTCCCCGGATGGCCTCGTGGATACGGTCAGAGGTGGTGCGCGTAAGGGCCGTGTCGATGACGGTGATCCGCTTTTGGAAGGCACGCAGGCGGCCGTGCAGCCTCACTGAGGACACGCCCTGACAGGCGTCGAGTACACCCGACACCTCGTGACATGCCTCCTCAACCTCGTTTGTGTCGAGCAAAGTCTGCGCCAGACGCGCGCGGTACCAGGCGGTGTTGCGGGTGTAGCCTCCGCCGAGGCTGGTGACTGCCGAGCGCAAGAAGGGGACTGCTAGTGCAGGCTGCCCTAGCCTGGTGTAGTACGCGGCCGTCGCGTAGTCCACCTCGACCGGACCAGCGAACTGCGCCCAGTGGGGTACCTCCGCATCTTCGTCCGCGCGGCTCTGAAACGACAGAGCGCGGCTGAGCGCCCGGCGGGCCCCCGTCCCATCTCCCAGGTGGGTGGCCACGTTGGCTTCCCTGAGAGCAATGAGAAGGTGCACGGTCGGTCCCGCACCGGCCCTTTTGGCCAAGCCGTACGCGGTCTCTACCGCTGATGTGGCTTCCCAGGCCCGATCTGCCTTGAGATCGATAAGTACGAGGGTTTCGAGCGCCGAAAGTTGCAACAAATGATCACCGATGAGTTGAGCGGTGGTAAGCGACTCCAGTGAGGCAACGCGAGCTTCGTCTATCGTCCCGCCGTCGTAGCCGTACCACGCTTGGTTGCTGCGCAGCTCGGATAGCAAAGCTTGGAGGTCGCGGCCGACCTTGCTCGTGTAGACACCGCTGCTTAAAGCACCTGTGATCTTCTGCCCGAGTTGCTGGGCCCGAGCTTTGGCGGGGATGCCGCCCGAGCTGTGGTCCACGGTGTACAGATCGGCCAGTCGGGCGCGGAGCGCCGCGACCTCGCTGGCGCCGATGCGGGAACCGTGCTGGTGGGGGAGCATGGCCGCCGGGGCAATCGCTCCCGTACCTCTGACGAAGGCTCGACGTTTCACCTCCCCATCGTCACCGATCAACTCGGTAGTCATACTGCGGTGGTCGGGGACGTCGAATCCCATCTCGGCGAGCGGCAGACCGAACATCGTCTCAAGGACGGCCTGCTGCCCCGGATGCGGCAGCGGCGGCGGTTCCTCGTTCTCCCATCGCCTGAGCTGTCGTTCGCTGACCGAAGCGTCCAGACCGAGATGCGCGGCCTCGCGCAGGAAGGCGGCGACGAACGTCGCCTGGGTGTACCCCGCCTCCTTGCGCAGCCGTGCCAGGCTGCCGACGCCCTTGACCGCCATGCACATCCCCTCACGTGCGAGGTCGTCCCCCACCGTAGTGACGGACCTCTGCGGGGCGGTGCGCTCCGCCGAAAACGTCCGCCTGAACGTCCGGTCGCCAACGGCCCATGAGGTCCGCCGAGACGGTGCACTGGTGGGGCACACAGGTCAACGAGGTGGACGCCAGGAGGTAACCGTGTTCAGCCAGGGGATGCCGTGCGCCGCGCCGCCCGGTCTGGCCGCCGGCCTCGGCGCGCGCGTACTGGACACGCTTGAGCGATTCTCCGCGTGGGTGGCACGTATGGCCGGAAGCCGGTCGAGTGGTCGGCACCGGGCGGGTGCCGTGCCCGCCGCGCCGCCCCGAGTCGTCGTCGGACCCGCCGCCGCTGCCGACCCGTTACGGGCGGGCGCTGGGTTGGCGGACACCCAGCCGATCCCGTCGGCCGAGGTGGAGCCCGACCCCCGCGGCGCCGTGATCTGGGACGACCCGGCCCCGCTCGTACGCCCCTTCGTCGTCGCGCACGAACGGGCGCTCGCGCGGGCCCAGGAGCGCGACCGCGAGGAGCGCCTGGTGCAGCGGCCACGGCGGCGGGCGACGTGGACGGCCGTGCACGGCGTCGACATCGGGCCCCGCCGCGTCCACGGAATCGAGGTCGCCCGGTGACCCGCATCCCCGGCATGCGGCTGCTGCCGTGGCCCGGAGCCGACGGGCGGCCCCTGTACCTCTCCGACACGCCTGCCGAGGGCGCCCGCATCGTCGGCCGGATCGCCGACTCCGTGGAAGTCCTGCGGCTCGGCGTCGGCCGCGCCCTCCTCGAACAGTCCCCGGAACGCCTCAACGCCGCCGCAGGCGACGCCGAACGTCTGCGCCTGTTCGCCGTCCGGCTGGTCCGGTCGCTGGCCGAGGTGATCACCGTGGCCGTGTGCCGGGGCGAGCGCGTGACGGCGGCCGCCGCCGACCCGGACGAGCGGCAGCGGCTCCACATGGCCCGCGTCCTGCTGGGTCACGCGCTGCACCTGCTGATGGACCCGAAGGTCCCGTGTCCGCAGGCCGATTTCATGGTCGGCCGGTTGATCGAATCCCTGGCGGACGCCTTGCGCGTGGCCGACCGGCTAGGGGAGCAGCTGCGCGCGGGCGGCGACGGCGACGGCGGGCGGCACGGTGGGACGGGAGGGGCCGGGTGAGCTGGGCCGTCCCGTCCGGCGCCGGGCGGCTGTCGGCCCAGTGCGAGACGGCCGTACGCGACCCCGCGTTGGGCGCGGCCCACGTGCTGTGCCCCGGGCCTTTTGAGGCGAGCCGGTGCTCGTGCCGCTGCCACCACGACCGGGTGCTCCGGCCTTTCGGGCCTCGCTGGTCGAGCCTCGGTCTGCCGGTCGGCGCGCCTGCCTCGCGCGGGGGTACGGACCCGGACTGGGCCGAGGCGACCGCCCGGGAGGCCGGGTACGAGCCGCTGGAGGCGTACCCGGGCCGGGTCAGGTACGCCTGGCGCTGCCGGTGCGCCACCTGCGGCAGGCAGCGGCGGCCGCGCCTGCGGGACATCCTGCGCGGGCGCCGCTGCCCCCACCGGCCGCCCTCGGGCCCGTAGACCGGGGCGGGCGCGCTGGCCGTCCGGTACCCCCGGCCGGACCCGAGGACCCAGCGCGCCCGCCCCTCCGGCCCGGTCCGCCGACCCCGTTTACTCCTGTCCGGGCGGGGTTTGGCGGGCCGGGCCACCTCGTGCGGGGGCCGGGCTGCGGAAGTGACGGAAATCGGTACGCTGGGGCCGTAGAAGCCCAGGTCATTTAGTCTGCTCCCCCCGCACGCGGGGGTGACCCCGGGTCGGTCGGTTGCGGGTCACGGAGCCAGCGCTGCTCCCCGCGCGTGCGGGGGTCGCCCCAAACCCGCCCACCCCCTACGCCCTCCGCGAATCTGCCGCAAGCCGAGATCCCTCCCCTGGCCGCCTCCTCCGGCCGACAGTGGTGACAGCCCGGCCACCCGGCCGCGCCCCCAAGGCCAGAAGCCCAGAAGGCCACACCACCACCCCCAGGAGGTACGGACCATGCCCCCGCTCCTCACCACCCGCCAGGACCCCGTCCCGGCACCCCGGGCCGAGGACGGCGACACGCCGCCCACCCGGTTCGACGACCACCTCGCCGCCCAGCTCCTCATGCAGCGGATCGTCTTCCTCGGCACCCAGGTGGACGAGACCTCCGCCAACCGGATCTGCGCGCAGCTGCTCCTGCTGTCCGCCGAGGACCCGAAGAGCGACATCAGCCTGTACATCAACAGCCCCGGCGGGTCGGTCACCGCCGGGCTGGCGATCTACGACACCATGCGGCTGATCCCCAACGACGTCTCCACCCTCGCCATGGGCCTGGCCGCCAGCATGGGGCAGTTCCTGCTCGGCGTCGGTACGGCCGGGAAGCGGTTCGCGCTGCCGAACGCGCGGATCATGATGCACCAGCCCTCGGCCGGTATCGGCGGCACCACCGCCGACATCGAGATCCAGGCGGAGAACCTGGAGTTCACCAAGCGGGCGATCGAGCGGATCACCGCCGAGCACACCGGGCAGAGCGAGGAGACGATCGCCCGGGACGGGGACCGCGACCGGTGGTTCACGGCGGAGCAGGCGAAGGAGTACGGCATGGTGGACCGGGTCGTGGAGTCGCTTGAGGACGTGCGCCCGGCCGGGCCCCGGCGGCGGTTGGGGCTGTGACGACCATGAGCCAGTACACGATTCCCACCGTCATCGAGCGCACCCCGCACGGCGAACGCGCCTTCGACGTCTACAGCCGACTGCTGTCCGAGCGGATCGTCTTCCTCGGCACCGAGATCGACGACGGCGTCGCGAACGTCGTCATCGCGCAGCTCCTCCACCTCGAATCGTCCAACCCCGACGGCGAGATCGCCCTCTACATCAACTCGCCGGGCGGCTCGTACACCTCCCTGATGGCGATCTACGACACGATGACCTTCGTCCGCGCGCCCATCTCCACCTTCTGCGTCGGCCAGGCCGCGTCCACGGCGGCGGTGCTGCTGGCCGGGGGAGACGCCGGGCGGCGGTTCGTGCTCCAGCACGCGCGGGTGCTGCTGGGGCAGCCAGCCAGCGGCGGGCGGCAGGGGACGGTCACGGATCTCGCTCTCCAGGCCAAGGAGATGATCCGCATCCGCTCCCAGGTCGAGGAGGTCCTGGCCCGGCACACGCGCCACGACGTGGCGACCCTCCGCGCGGACATGGACCGGGACAAGGTCTTCACCGCCGAGGAGGCCGTCGCGTACGGGCTCGCCGACGAGGTCGTCACCGGCAGGCGGGCCCTGGCCGCCGCCTGACCGACTCGACGCGGTCCGCCGACGGCCGTACGGTCGCGCCGCCGCCGCTCCTACGGGGGGAGCGGCGGCGGTCAGGCCGTCAGGCGGCCAGCCGCACCTCGCCCGGCCTTGGCCCGCGCGGGCTCGTACGCCGCGCGCTCAGCTCCACCACCGGGGCCGCCGACGCCGTCACCAGCTCCTCGTGCGCCAGGGCCAGCAGGTCGGCCAGGCTCAGGCCCAGGGCGCGGGCGGCGGCCGCGAGGACCTCCGAGGACGCCTCCTTGCGGCCGCGCTCCAGCTCCGACAGGTACGGCATGGAGATCCGGGCCGCGTCGGCCACGTCCTGGAGCGTGCGCTCCTGCGCCAGCCGCTCGCGGCGCAGCACGCCGCCCACCACGTGCCGCCACAGGGGCTCCTTGGCGGGCTTCCCGGGTGCCGCGGGCTTCTCGTGCGTCCCGGGCTTTCCGGGTCTCGTCGGCCTGGTGGCGCGGGCGGTCTCGGGCGGGGTCGGCTCGGCCCGCCGCAGCGGGACGACGCGGGCGCGGTCCGGGGCGTGGCTGCTCATCCCCTCAGCGTAGGAGCGGCCCGCGCGGGCCGCGAGGAGGCGGCGTTCCGCCCTCGGTGAACCGAGGTTATCCGGAGTGTCGATCCAGAGCCGTCAGTTCGGGTTCAGGGTGATGTCCACGAACCTCGGGCGGTAGATCGACGCGTCCCGGTACAGGTCCTCGCCCGCGAAGCTGTTGACGCTGTACGACACCACCAGGCGGCGGCGGTCGCCCAGCTCCCGGTGCTCGTGCGGGTTGTAGGTGTAGACGTTCGGGTTGCCGTACGAGCCGAACGGGCCGCCCTCCGGCGCGCGGTACGCGGTGGTCTCGTGGCCGAACGGGCCGGTCGGCGAGCACGCGTACGCCAGGTCGACCCCGGCCGCCAGCGGCTCGCGGCTGTCCTGGGTGACCAGCACGTACACCCGGCCGTGCCGCACCACGCTGAACTCGTTGGACACCCGCACCCCGGCCGCGCCGCCCAGCCGGGCCGACGCCGACTCCTCGCGCGACCACGTGCCGTCCGCCGTCAGGTACTCCCACGGGCGTAGCAGGTCGGTCCCGGCCACGCGCGCCAGGTGCGGGTGGCGCTGGCCGTCGCGGTCCTCCACGCCGTAGACGTAGGTGTGGCGGCCGTCCCGGAGCAGCCACGCGCCCCAGGAGATCCCGGCGGACGACGGCAGCGGCGACACGCTCTCCGGGCGGCTGAGGCGGTCGGGGCGGAACCGGGCCAGGACGTTGCCGGTCAGCCGGAAGTCGAAGGAGTTCGGCCCGGTGCGCTCGAACTCGCTGTAGACCGCGTTCAGCCGTCCGTCCAGCACCAGGCCGTCCCGCGCCCAGTACCAGTGCCCGGGGGCGCGCGGCGGCAGCACGGACGCCGGGTCGTGCCGGGTGCCGCCGGTGATCGTGGTCGTGCGGCCCCGTCCCGTCCGTACGAAGGAGTTGTTCAGGAACGGCGTCGGACGGCCGTCCTCGGCGGTCTGCGAGCGGGAGCCGTCCGGGTTCACCTGGCCGAGGAAGGTGTCGGAGAAGATCCACACGACGTCGCCGTCCGGCAGTCGCGCCGAGTACGTGCCGTCGCCGCCGGTCCAGTGGCCGGGGCCGGTGGTGGGCTCCTCGGCGTACGCGACGGCGGCCTCGGTGCGGCGGGTGTCGGGGACCGCGCTCGCCACGGTGGGCACGGGGACGCCCGGGCACACCTCCTCGCGCGCGGGAGCGGCGGCGCGGGCGGGGACGGCGGCCCCGGCCAGCAGGACCAGGGCCGCCGCGCAGGACGTGACGGCGGTACGCGGGCCCGTACGGGCGCTCGTGCCCCGGCCCGCGCTCCGGCCCGCGCGTCGGCCCGTGGTCCGGCCCGCGCGTCGGCCCGTGGTCCGGCTCGCGCGTCGGCCGTCGGCCCGCCGCCGCGCCGGGTGCTCCGGGCCTGCCGCGGGGTTGCTCATGCCGTCTCCCAGGTCGCTCCGGGCCCGCTCGTCTTGTCGCACTTGCACGTTGCGAACGGATCATCGTAACGATGCGCCGGGACTGAACTCTGCCCGGGCCCCGCGACGCCATGCGCGCGGCGGGGTCCGGGCGAGGGGCCATGGCGGTCCGGCTCAGGGTCTACCGGTCCGGCTCGCGCCTGGGGTGGTCGTCGGGGTCTCCTCCGGCCGGGGCTCACAGCCGCAGCAGCGAGTCCCTGATCCGCTCCAGCAGGGCCACCGTAGGCCGGTCGTCGTGGTCGTACGGGCTGTCGTACGGGCCGTCGGGCCGACCGCCGTACGGGCCGCCGGGCTGACCGCCGTTCGGGCTGTCCAGCGGGCTGTCGTACGGGGACGGGGCGTCGAACGGCGAGGGCGGGAGGCCGTACGGCCGGTCCTCGCCGCGCCCGTGCGGCTCGCCGTGCTCGTACGGGCCGCCGGACCGCTCGTCCTGCCGCCCGTACGTCTCCTGCCGCCCGTACGTCGCACCGGGCGGCCACCCGTACCGCTGGTCGTGCACGTACACGTACCCGTCCGCCGACAGGTCCGAGACCAGCACCCGGGCCACGCCGAGCGGCACCGGCAGCAGGGCGGCGATCTCGGCCACCGAGCGCGGGTGCAGGCACAGTTCCACGATCGCGCGCGACTCGTGGCCGAGCGGCGCGGCCAGCGCGCCCGGCAGGGCCGACACCAGGGTCTCGATGCGCAGGTGCGGGCGGTCCGGGCGGGTGCGGCCGCCGGTGACGATGAACGGGCGGACCACGTCGCCGCTGTCCAGACCCGGCTCGGGCGGGTTCGCCGCGGGCCTGTTCATCGCGCGGCGGCCAGGTCGGCCGGGTCGGGCTGGGACTGGCCGGACAGCAGTCGGCCGGGCAGCACCACGGAGGCGGTCACGCCGCGCAACGGCGAGGGGGTGAGCCACACGCGCGCGCCGATCCCGGCCGCGAGCCGGCCGACGACGTAGTGGCCCAGCAGGCGGCCGCTGCCGACCAGGAAGCTCTCCTCGCCGGACAGCCGCCGGTTCGCGGTGGCCAGCGCCGACTCGGCGAGGCCCGGGCCGTGGTCGACGACGGCGACCAGGTAGTCCTCGCCGTGCGCCCGGGCGTAGACCTCCACGGCCGCCTCCGGGGGCGAGGCGGCCAGGGCGTTGTCGAGCAGCTCGGCCAGCAGGTGGGAGACCTCGGTGACGGCGCCGCCGTCGAGCAGGGCCCGGTCGGAGTGGTGCAGCCGGACGCGCCGGTAGTCGTCCACCTCGCCCAGCGCGGAGCGCAGCACGTCGCCCATGGGCACCGGGCGGGACCAGCGGCGCGGGCTGCGCTCCCCGGCCAGGACCAGCAGGCTCTCGGCGTTGCGCCGCATCTGAGTCGCAAGGTGGTCGAGTTGGAAGAGGTTGGCCAGGGTGTCCGGGTCGCTCTCGTCGCGCTCCAGGGCGCTGAGGAAGCCGATCTGGCGGCTGACCAGGTCCTGGGTGCGGCGGCCGAGGCTGGCCAGCGACTCGGTGCTGTTGCGCCGCAGGACGGCCTGGTCGACGGCGAGTTGCAGGGCGGTGTCCGCGACCCGGTCCAGCGCGCCCGCCACCTCGGCGATCTCGTCGCCGCGCGCGGTGAGCGCGGAGCCGGTGAAGGCGTCGCCCGCCGCCGCGCCGTCGGCGCCCCCGGGACCGCCGTCCCCGGACCGCGCGTCCTTGGACCGTGCGCTCCTCGACCCGCCGTTCCGGGACCCGGCACCCCCGGGCCCCGCCTCGCTCGTGCCCGAGTCGTCGGACGCGGCGGCCTGCTGGACGCGCGCCACGGCCCGCGGCAAGGTGACGTCGGCGAGCCGGTGGGCCTCCTCGGTGAGCGCGCTCAGCGGGCGCAGCACGGACCGTACCGCCGCCACCGCCAGCACCGCGGCCCCGGCGATGGCCAGCAGCGCCAGGGCCGCCTCCAGCAGCAGCCGCCGCAGCGCGTCGTCGCGCAGCTGCTCGGCGCGGCCGCGGGCGTCGTCGGCGACGCCGATCTGGACCTTGTGCAAGCCGTCCACCACGGCGGTGGCCGACTTCCACCACTCGGCCGCGCCGACCGGCAGCCGCCGGGCGCCGTAGGAGTCCAGGACCCGCTGCTCCATGCGCGTGAACGCCGCCACGTCCGGCCCGCTCAGCGTCGCGTCCAGCGTGTGGCCCTGCGCGGAGGTCGCCGTGCGGTCCACCTCGTCGAGCGCGTCCTTACGGGCGCCGGCCAGGGTGGCGAAGGTCTGGTAGTCGCGGCCCTGGAAGGCGCCCGCGGCGAGGATGCCGTTGAGCGTGCCGCGCTCCAGCGCGGTGGCCTCCACCGCCTCCCCGAGCGTCCGCAGTGTCGCCAGGTGGGCGCTGAGCCGGGCGTCGGACAGCTCGGTGCCGCGGCCGAACGCGGCCTCGGACAGGGCGGTGATGGCCCGCGTGTAGAAGACGAGCGCGTCGGCGCGGCGGGCGCTGCCGGCGTTCACCTCGCCGCGTACGCCGTCGAGACCGTCGAGCTGCGCCAGCGCCACCCGCACCGCGCCCGCGCCGGGCGAAGCGTCCGCCAGCCGCCTGCCCAGCGCCGTACGCGCCTGGTCGGAGGCCCGGCGCTGGGTGACGAGCCGGCCGCGGAACTCCCGGTCTCCGCCAAGCAGACCGGCCGTCATCCCGCGCTCGCGCTGGAGCTGGTGGACCAGTTCCTCGGTGCCGAGCACCAGCGTGACGCGGTCGCGGGTGCGCCCGGCCGCCCCGTAGCGGCCGGACTCGTCGATGGTGCCGACGGTGGCGATGGCCACCAGGGCACAGGTGGGCAGGGCCAGTAGCAGCGGCAGTCGGCCGCGGATGGTCTGGGGCAGCGCCGACGCCGCGAGGGCGGGCAGGCGGCGAGGTGGGCTGGGCACGGTAGTTCCCCTTGCACTGGCCGGACACAGGTGGTCGCCTGGATGCGACGCGATATGCGTCCCCGCCGAGCGTAGGGAACGGGGATTGCCCCGGCGTTCCGTCCCGCTCCTACTGTCCCGGGAGTTGCCGAGAGTCGCGGGAAATCGTGCGGTCATGCCGGTTCGTACGCCTGTAACGTGCCGGACGTCCCCGCTCCCGCCGGGCCCGGGATTCGCCGGGAGAGCCGGTCAATCGAGAGTTGACGCGCGTTCGTGTATCCGTAACGTGCCCGTCGTTTTCCGTCAGGGGAACCGGGAGTCGTCCGGTTCGGCGGAAACGGAGAATTGACGCCGGTTCGCCTGCCCGTAACGCGCCGTCGTCATGCGCCCGTCGTCATCCCGCGCGTGCTCGTGGCCGTACGTGCCGTACGGGCCGTACGCGTACGCGCGGGACCGTTCGCCGTTCGTCCGCGAGGGTCAGCTGGAGCCCTTGAGGATCAGGTCGGCGACCCGCTCGGGGTCGTCCCCCATGGGCACATGGCCGCAGCCGGGCAGCATCGTCAGCTCGGCGCCGGGCAGCCGCTTGCGGGCGACGCGCGCCTGGTAGCGGGGCAGCACCAGGTCCCGGGTCCCCCAGCCGATGGTGACGGGGACGTCCGGCCCGACCGTCCCCTTGTACGGCGCGCCCTCGGTGATGAAGCGCAGCAGCGCCGGGCGGGCCCGCAGCAGACCGCGGTAGTCGCCGTACGCCAGGTCGGGCTCCGGCCGCGTGGGCTTGCCGTACAGCCAGAAGAACAGGAACGCGCGCCCCGCGCGGGTCGCCGTCAGCCGCCGGGCCAGCGGGCTGAGCACGGTGCCGACGCTCATGACGGTGCCGAACAGGCCGAGGGTGTACAGGAAGTCCACGCGCGAATACCAGAAGCCGCCCGGCGACAGCAGGGTGCAGCTGCGCACCGCCCCCGCCTCGGCCAGTTCCAGCGCGAACCGCGCGCCGATGGAGTTGCCGGCCACGTGCGGCCGGTCCAGGCCCTGCTCGTCGATGAAGGCGAGCAGTTCCTCGCGGATGGCCTCCGAGGGGTTGCGCCGCCACGGCTTCAGCGACGGCGACTCGCCGTGGCCGGGCAGGTCGACCAGGATCAGCTCGCGGTGCTCGGCCAGCCGGTCCACCACCGGCTGCCAGGCCTGCCGCCGGTGCGCGATGCCGTGCAGCAGCAGCAGCGGCTCGCCGGTCCCGATCCGCTCGTATGCCAGCAACCCGGCCTCCTCGACACATCGTGCGCGACAGGTGCGGCGCGGCTCCGGGGTCCGTCCTTCCGAGGAAGTACGGCCATGGTTCGCGCCCTGCGCCCACTGTGGGGCAGCGGGCCGCGGAAGACTAGTGCCGTGCGTCAGCATCGGCGGGCCGTGGTTTGTCGCCGCGAGCCAACACGCGCGGGCCGACCCGGCGTGCTCAGGCCCCGGCGCCGGTGGCCTCGGCGAGGGCGCGTCCGCCTCGCGGTCGAGCAGTCGGCGCGAGACGCTACGTACGCAAGCCGCCCACGCGGCGGACACCGCACCCGGCGACGCGGAGCGCACCCGCCGGAGACCCCCGCACGAAAGCCACCGCCAGACACGAAGGCCACAGAAACCCCACCAGCCCCACCAGCCACAGCCGGTCTCGCCAGGAGGACGCCGCATGACCCTGCCCGCCCCCACTCCCCGCGCCCGCGCCGTGGTCACCGGCGCGTCGTCCGGCATCGGCGCGGCCCTCGCCGCGGCCCTGGCCCGGCGCGGACACCACCTGGTCCTGGTGGCCCGGCGCGAGGACCGGCTGCGCGACCTGGCGGCGCGGCTGACCGCGGCCCACCGGGTCGAGGCCGAGGTGCGCGCCTGCGACCTCGCCGACCGGGCCGCCCGCCAGGCCCTCGCCGCCGAACTGGCCGGCCGCGAGGTCGCGGTGCTGTGCAACAACGCGGGCTTCGGCACGTACGGCCCGCTGTCCGCCGCCGACCCCGCCCGCGAACTGCGGCAGGCCGAGCTGAACGCCGTCGCCGTGCTGGACCTCACGCTCGCGGTGCTGCCCGGCATGATCGAGCGCCGGGCCGGCGCCATCCTGGTCACCGGGTCCGCCGCGGGCAACCAGCCCGGGCCGCGCAACACGACGTACGCCGCGACCAAGGCGTTCGCCAACAACTTCGCCGAGTCCCTGCACTACGAGCTGAAGGGCACCGGCGTGGGCTGCACCCTGCTCGCGCCCGGCCCGGTGCGCACCGGGTTCGCCGACGCGGCCGAGGTCTCGCGCGCGGCCGGACTGGTCCCGGGCCCCCTGTGGATGCCCGCCGAGCGCGCCGCCGAACTGGCCGTACGGGGCCTGGCGAAGGGCAGGGCGCGGGTGGTGCCCGGCGGGTTCGCCAAGGCGCAGACCGTCGGCGGCCGGTTCGGCCCGCGCGCCCTCGTCGGCCCGCTGCTGCGCCGGGCGTACGAAAGGGCCACGTGACGGCCGGGGAACCCGGCCACCGCACGCCCGGCCGGGCGGCGGCCCCCCGGTCGGCCGTACGCGCGTGAGGCCCGCGAGGCCCCAGGCCGGCGGGCGGAGTCAGCGTCAGCGTCCGCCGGGCGGCCCCGGCCCGGCAGTCGGCCCGTGCCCGGTGGCCGCGCCCCCCGTCAGCGCCAGCACGCGCGCGTACCGCTCGGGCCGGCGCCGCCGCAGCCACCCGGCCCGGGCCGCGCCCGCCAGCGCGGCCAGCGGGAAGGCCGCGGCGAGGGCGTGGGCGACCGCCGGATCCTTGCCCACCAGCGCGGGGAAGTGCCGGTAGGTCACGGCGGCCAGCGCGGCCAGGGCCAGGAACCCGAAGGCCGGCCAGACCCGGGTCCGCCACGGCCGCCCGCCCGTCCCCGCGCGGGCGAAGAAGACGAGCGCGGACAGGCAGGTCAGGCACAGCAGGACGAGGAAACCGAGCGCGGCCAGGCCGTTGCCCGGCGCCACGATCCCGGTCACGGGGTCGAGCCCGAGCGGGACCATCACCCCGAAGGCCGCCAGCGTCACCAGCGCGGTGAAGGCCGAGGCGACGTACGGGGAGGCGTGGCGGCGGTGCACGCGCCCCAGCGCCGCGGGCAGCACGCCGGAGCGGGCCAGCACGTGGTCGTAGCGGGCCAGGACGTTGTGCAGGGACAGGGCGCAGGCGAACAGGCTCGTGGTGAGCAGCACCTGGAGGATGTCGGACAGTGTCCCGCCGACGAACCCCCGCGCCGCGCCGAGCAGGAACGGCGCCCCCTGGACCGACACCCGGGCCAGCTCGCCGCCGGGCCAGGCCAGGCACACCAGCCAGGTGGACAGCGCGTAGAACAGCCCGATGAAGCAGATGGCGAGGTAGGTCGCTCGGGGCACGGTACGGTCGGGGTCCCTGGCCTCGTCGCGGAAGACCGCCGTGGTCTCGAAGCCGAGGAACGCCGTGGCGCACAGCATCGCGGAGACCGCGAACGCCGAACCGCCGGGGAAGACCGCCCCCGGCGTGAAGCCGGTCGCGTGGATTCCCTCCGCGCCGCCCTGGACCAGCACGCCGAGGTCCACCGCGAGCACGCCCCCCACCTCCAGGGCCAGGGCGGCGCCCAGCACCCGCGCGCTGAGGTCGATCCGCAGGTGGCCGAGCACGGCGATCACCGCCACGCCGAGCAGGGTGTACAGCCACCAGGGGCCGTCCGGGCCGCCCAGCAGTCGGACGACGGCGTCGCACTGCACCCCCAGGTACGCGCAGACGCACCACTGGATGACGGTGTACGTCAGCCACGAGACGCCGGCCGCGGCCAGACCTGGCACGGGTCCGAGGCCGTGCCCGACGTACGCGTAGAACGCGCCGGAGCTGCGGACGTACGGGGCCAGCGCCGACATCGACACGGTGAACAGCAGCATCGCGGCCGCGACGAGCAGGAACGTGCCCGCGGCGCCGGGGCCGTTGCCCAGCGCCACGGCCAGCGGGGCGGGGGCCGAGACGACCGCGAGCGGGGCCGCCGCCGCCACGACCATGAGGGCGACCTGGCCGGTCCCGAGGGTGCCGCGCAGGCCCGTTTCCCGGCGGCCGCCTGGTCCGCCGGCGGCGGCGGGGCCGGTCGCTGCGTGGTGGGACATGACGCCTCCTTGCCGATGTGAGCCGGTTCGCGGGCGGCAGCCGGTACGGGCCGTACCGGCGCCGGGCGGCCTACCGCGGCTCCCGCTCCCCGGCGCGTACCGGGCCGGGAGCCCCGGCCGGCAGCGGCTGCTCGGTCCAGATGCACTTGCCGGTGGGCGTGAAACGGGTGCCCCAGCGCCCGGCCATCGCGGCGACCAGGCGCAGGCCGCGGCCGCCCTCGTCCGTCAGCGCCGGCTGCCGGATGTGCGGGGTGGTGAGGCTCGCGTCGGAGACCTCGCAGGTCAGGGTGCGGCTGCGCAGCAGGCGCAGGGCCATCGGCCCCCGGGCGTGCCGGATGACGTTGCCGACGAGCTCGCTCGCGATCAGCTCGGTGGTGGTCTCCAGCTCCTCCAGGCGCCAGGCGGCGAGCTGGGCGCGGACCAGCTCGCGCGCCCGCCGGGCCGCCACCGGCTCCTGCGGCAGCGGCCAGGACGCCACGGCGTCGGGCGCGAACCGGTGCACGCGGGCCACCAGCAGCGCCGCGTCGTCGCCGATGGGCTGGTCGGCGGGCAGCAGCGCCGCGGTGACCTCGTCGCACAGGGCGTCCACGCCGCCGCCGCGCCCCGTGCGCAGGACGCGGGCGAGCAGGTCCATGCCGTCGTCGATGTCGCGGTGCCGGGACTCGACCAGGCCGTCGGTGTACAGCACCAGCAGGCTGCCGTCCGGCAGCCGGGTCTCGGCGGTCTCGTACGGCGGCGCGGCGGCGCCCAGCGGCAGGTCCGGCACGGGCGTGGGGAAGGCCACCGCGCCGTCGGGGCGGACGGTGGCCGGGGGCGGGTGCCCGGCGCTGGCGTGCGCGAAACGGCCGGTGACCGGGTCGTAGATGCCGTACAGGCAGGTCGCGAAGCGGTCCTCGCCGAGGTCGGCGACGACGTCGTCCAGGCGCGCCAGGATCTCGCCCGGGGGCAGTTCGAGGTCGGAGAGCGTGCGGACGGCGGTGCGCAGGCGGCCCATGGTGGCGGCCTCCGACATGCCGTGGCCCATCACGTCCCCGATGACCAGGGCGACCCGGTCGGCCGACAGCGGGATGACGTCGTACCAGTCGCCGCCCACGTCCGCGCCGCGCCCGGCGGGCAGGTAGCGGGCGGCGGCGGTCAGCGCGGGCAGGGAGGGCAGCGCCCGGGGCAGCAGGGCGCGCTGGAGGTCGCGGGCGCGGGCGGTGGCCGCGTCGTACAGGCTGGCGCGCTCCAGCGCCTGGGCGACCAGGCCGCTGAGCGCGGTGAGCACGGTCCGCTCGTCCTCGCCGAAGGGGCGCGGGTCGTCGAAGGTGATCACGCACATGCCGATGGGGCGGCCGGAGGCGATCAGCGGCAGGAAGGCCGCCGCCTGCTTGCCCCCGGCGCCCGCCAGGTCGGCCCGCTGCGGATGCCGGACGAGGAAGTCCTCCACCGACTCGATGAATTCCGGAGCACGGGCGCGCAGCGCGTCGCCGGTGGCGGCGGACGGCAGCGGGGTGCCGTGGACGCGCTCGATGAACGAGCGGGGGTAGCCCGTGGAGCCGACGACGTTCAGCCGGTCGTGCTCCAGCACCGCGACGATCAGCCCGGTGGCGCCGAACGGCGGCAGCACGCTGCCCGCCACGGCCTCCACCACGTCGTGGGCGGTGACCGCCTCGGACAGCGCCCGGGTCAGCCGGGCCATCAGCGCGGCCCGCTCGGCGGCGGCCCGCTCGGCGGCCTCGCGCAGCCGCCGCTCGGTGATATCGGCGATGTACAGGGCCAGACCCCCGTCGGGCACCGGGACCAGCCGCAGGTGGTACCAGCGTTCGCTGTCCGGCCACCGCACGTCGAACCCGGTCGGCTCCCCGTCGGCCACGGCCCGCTCGCACCGCTCCCGCAGCCCGGCCACGCGCCGCACCGCCGGGACGTCCCACAGCCGCCTGCCGACCAGCCCGCGCGGGGCGGCGAGCAGCAGCTGGGCCGTCACGTTGACGAACTCGACGCGCCAGGTGCCGGAGACGGACAGGAACCCGTCGCTCATGTGCCGCAGCGCCCGGCCCACGGACTCCAGCGCGGCGTGCGCCCGGCTGGTGTCCCGCAGCGTGCCGACCATCCGCACCGGCCGGCCCGCCTCGTCCCGGACCACCTCGCCGCGGTCGCGCACCCAGGCGTACCCGCCGTCCGCGCGGCGCACCCGGTACTCCCCGTCGTACGAGCCGCCCGCGCGGATCGCCGCCTCGTTGCCGCGCAGCATGTACGCCCAGTCGTCGGGGTGCAGCAGATCGCCCCAGGTCTCCGCCCAGTCGGTCCCCTTACGGTCGATACGCAGCTGGGCGAGCCACATCTCGTCGATGGTCAGCCGCCCGGCGCGCAGATCCCAGTCGTACGCGGCGACCGCCCCCTCCTCGCCCCGCGCTTCGGTCACCATGGCCGTGGACAGCCCCTCGGGCCGGGGCGTCGCCATCCGCAGCCGCCCGCCCGTCCACCGCGCCACGTCCACCAGGAACGCCCGCTGCCCGGCGTCCGGCGCGCGTGCCGACGGCGGTGTCACCACGGACAGCGCGCCCAGCGGCCCCTCCGCCCGGGGCAGCGCCACCGCCGCGAGCCCGGCCCCCGCCGGAACCCCCGAGTCCTCCGGCCGGACCGCCGGCTTGCCCGCCGCCTGCTCGGGCACCCCGACCTCGGCCACCCACACCACCCCGCCCTCCCGCGCGGCCCTGGCCGGCGCCGACGACCCGCCGTCCGCGATGGCCTCCCAGGCCCGCGTGAAGCCCTCCGGCAGCCCGCTGCCGGCCACCATGCGCAGCACGCCGCGCGGGAAGTCCTTCAGCCGCAGATGCGCCATCCCGCCGAGCCCGCCGAGCTCGGTCGTCAGGTGCTGAAGGGCGGCCAGCAGCACGCCGGTGTCCCCGCGGGACTCGTCCACGGCCGCGAGCATCCGCAGCCGGTCGGCCCGCACGGGCCCCGGCGAGTCCTGCGCACCCTGCGCGTCGTGCTGGCGCCTGGCGTCCACGGCCGTCTCCGCCTCCGATCAGCGCTGGCCTGGCGCGGGAAGCCTGATCGCTACGTAACGTGACAATAGTAGTCAAACCGAGGGGTACGCGCGCGGCCCGGGACCGATGCCGTGCACGGCGAGCCACCGCGCCCGCCGCCGATGACGACGCCGACATGCCGCCGCTGCCGCCGCCGCCCGGTACGTTCCCCGGGCGACGCCCGGGTTGCCCTCGGCCCGGCGCGGCAGCCGTGCCGGGCGCCCGCCCGCGCGGACGGCGGCGCACGGCGCGTCGGCGCGCCTGCCCGCGCAACGGTCAGCCACCCCGGTGGCAGCGGCCTCGGCAGCCTCGCCAGGGCCGCGCGGCTGAGTGGTGCAGCGTGCGTCAACTCCCCTTCATGGAAACGGGATTCGGGAGCCGGAACCGAAGCGTCACGGACCTCCGCCCCCTCGGGTCCCCCCGGCCGCCGTACCGCCGTGGGCTCCGCTCCGTCCGGCCAATCCCCGTGTGAGGGGCGGGGCTTGGATTACTGTGCGTGGTCCGGGTGCTACAAGCACGGACCCGGGACCGGGCAGGAACGCCGCTGCGGAATCTGTCTTCCCGTCACGCGGCACTGCTTCCACTTCCGACGAGGAGGCATCGTGCCACCGAGGCGAGTGATCACCGGACGGAGTCAGGAACCGCGCCGTCGTTACGCGGAGGAGATCCGCCTCCTGCGCACACAGCGCGGAGACAGCCTGCGAAAGCTGGGCGAGGCGCTGGGATGGGATCCGTCCCTGTTCAGCAAGATCGAGAGCGGGGAGACCATCGGCGGCCCGGAAGTCGCCGAAGCCCTGGACCAGTACTACGGCACGCCCGGCCTCTTGCTGGCCCTCTGGGAGCTGGCGGTCAGTGACACGACGCAGTTCCGCGAGAAGTACCGCCGGTACATGGCCCTGGAGGCCGAGGCGGTGAGCCTGTGGCACTACGCCGTGTGCGCCCTGCCCGGGCTGCTCCAGACCGAGGGCTACGCGCGCGAGCTGCTCGCGGTCGGCGGCCTCGACGGTGAGGAGCTGGCCCGGCAGGTCGACGCGCGCATCGGGCGCAGCGACCTGCTGACGGGCGACAACGCGCCCCGGTTCCGCACGATCATCTCCGAGACGGTCCTGCGCACGCCGCTGCGGGACGCCGCGGAGTGGCACAAGCAGCTCGAACACCTGGTGAGCATGAGCGAGCGCAAGAACGTGGCCGTGCATGTGCTGCCGCAGTCCGTGGGGCTCAATGCGCTGACGAACATCGACACCATGTTCCTGCGCGGCGCGGATGGCCGTACTGTGGCGTGGGTGGAGACCGGGTACTCGGGAGAGCTGGTCCAGGACGCGACAGACGTCGAAAAGCTCCAGCTCAGGTACGATCTTGTACGCGACCTGGCCCTGTCTCCTGACGAGTCGCGGAAGTTCGTCATCCAGATGTTGGAGGAATCGCCGTGCGACCCATCGACCTGAGCACTGCGGCGTGGCGGAAGAGCTCGTACAGCAACCAGGACGGCGGCCAGTGCGTCGAGGTGGCTGACGGCTTCCCGGTTGTCGTGCCCGTCCGCGACAGCAAGGACCCTGACCGCGCCGCGCTGGTCTTCGGGTCGGCCGCGTGGTCGTCGTTCGTGACCGCCGTCAGGTGCGGGGAGTTCCCCGCCTGAGCCACGCCATCACCCTTCAGAGGCGGCCCCCGTGACCACGGGGGCCGTCGTCGTCCCGCTGCCCGATAGGCCCCCTGCCACCACCCGTGCGGGCTGCCGAATGCCCCGCACGGCTCGCCCACCCCAGGGGCTGCGTCGAAGTCCCGCATAGGAGAGCCGAGGCGGTCGGACAGACGAGGGCACACCAGTGCCCTCAGGGTACGTAGGCTGTGCGCATGGCAACGGAGGCACCTGCACCGGCGACGGATCTCGTTCTCCGGACGGAGAAGCGGCGACAGGAATCCTCGGTCGCCCTGGATTCAGTCCGGCGTGGCAAGCTCGGCCAGTTCTTCACGCCATCGCCAGCCGCTGACTTCATCGCGTCGCTGGCCAGGCTGCCCGAGGCGGGAATTCTGCGCATCCTCGATCCCGGGGCGGGTACTGGCTCTCTCACCGCGTCCCTCGTCGCAAGAGTCCTCGAAGAACGTCCCGGGGCGGAGATCAGCGTCACGGCATGCGAGGTCGACCCGCAGCTGCACCCTGCGCTGCAAGCCACGCTCGACGACTGCGTCAACACGGCGATTGGTTATGGTGCATCCCTTGAAGTGAACCTCGTCCTCGGCGACTTCATCGCGTGGGCCACGGAAGGCGACGGCTTGTTCGGCCAGCCGCCTCAGCTGTTCGACTTGGTCGTCATGAACCCGCCGTACAAGAAGCTCGCGGCAAGCTCACGTGAGCGGAACCTTGTCTCGGCGGTCTGCGCCGAGACATCGAATCTTTATTCGGCGTTCATGGCACTCGGGGTCCACCTCTTGAGTCCTGGGGGCCAGCTCCTGGCGATTACCCCGCGCAGTTTTGCTAACGGCCCCTATTTCCGGCCCTTCCGTCAGTACTTCCTGAAACGGATGCATATTGATCGCGTGCATGTTTTTGAGACCCGAAACAAAGTTTTCGCTGACGCGGCGGTGCTGCAAGAGAATGTGATCACTGTGGCAACGCGAATGGTCGATGTTGAACGAAAACCTGTCGTGGTGTCGGCCAGTCGTAGCTATTCGGAAGAGGTGCGCCAGCGTTCGGTGCCTTATGCGGAGATGGTGCACCCGGGCGATCCTGAGTCCTTTATTCACATCAGTGCAGACGAAGAGGGCACTGAACTCGCCGCCGCGCACGCGAGTTTGTCGGCCACTCTCCCCGACTTGAGGCTCAAGGTCTCGACGGGGCGCGTCGTCGACTTCCGAAGCAAGGAATATCTCCGCCCTCATATGGTTGACGGGGCGGTGCCGTTGATTTATCCACTTCACATGCGTGAGGGCGCCGTGAAGTGGCCGGCACTTGGAGCGAAGAAGAATAACGCGATCCTGCTCAACGAGGAGACGGAGAAACTGACTTTCCCGTTGGGGCATTACGTTGTTGTCAAGCGGCTTTCCTCGAAGGAGGAGAAGCACCGTGTGGTCGCTGCCGTGTTCGACCCCGAACAGGTTCCCTGTGAGCGGATTGGATTCGAGAACCACGTGAACGTCTTCCATATGGACGGCGCTGGCCTACCCGCAGAGACGGCCAGGGGGCTGTGTATCTGGCTGAATTCCACCATACTCGACCGCTTTATCCGGCGGTTCAACGGGCACACGCAGGTCAACGCAACCGATCTGAGAAATCTGCGTTATCCGAGCATGGAGCAGCTTTCGGCGATGGGCCGCTCGTGCAGGCGTGATGTCTGGCCAGGGCAGGAAGAGATCGATGAGCTGATCCGCCAGAACGTAAAATGAAAGACAAGGGCCGGAAACAGGTGAGAGAGCAGGACGTAATGAATGTTCCCGGTGGTCCGCGATAGGGGAAGATTGCTGAGGCGCAACAAATTCTCGGCATGCTGGGATTCGATGCCGAACGCTGCAACGAGCGCTCTGCTCTGGTGTTGCTGGCCTTGCTTGAATTGGATCCTATGGCGGAGTGGTATGAAGCTGATCGGCCTATGTTGCGCACGGTCCAGATCATGCGGTGGCTTCGCGAGAAGTACGGAAAGGACTACAAGCCGAACACTCGGGAGGCCATTCGCCGGTTCACCCTCCATCAGTTTGCAGAAGCGGGACTTGTCATTCATAATCCCGACCAGCCGGATCGCCCCACCAACTCGCCGAAGTGGTGCTACCAGATAGAACCAGTGGCTTACGGGCTCCTTGCGGATTTCAAGCAGAGAGACTTCCAGGAAAGACTGATCAGGTATCTTGTTGAACGCCCTGGCTTGCAGGCCCTCTATGCACGCGAGCGTGATATGAACAGGATCCCTCTTCGGCTTCCCGGCGGGGGTGAGGTCAGCCTCAGTCCTGGCGGTCAGAATGTGCTCATCGTCCAGATCATCAATGAGTTCTGTGAACGATACACGCCCAACGGGGAGGTGCTTTACATCGGGGACGCTGACGACAAGTGGGCAGTATTTGAAGAGGACGTGCTCGGGTCGCTGGGGGTGGAGATTGATTCCCACGGGAAAATGCCTGACGTCGTTGTCTACCTCCGTAAGAAGAATTGGCTTGTACTCATCGAGGCGGCGTCAAGCCACGGGCCGGTAGACCATAAAAGGTACCGAGAACTGAAGGAACTGTTCCGTGGTTCGACGGCAGGTCTGGTCTTCATTTCTGCACTGCCGTCCCGCGTTGAAATTCGCAAATATCTCAAGGATATCGCGTGGGAGACGGATGTGTGGTGCGCCGACAATCCCACTCACTTGATCCACTTCAATGGGGAACGGTTTCTCGGACCGTACAGCTGACTGGCCATGTGTACGGAATAGTGGGCTGCGTTCGGCGGCGCTTGCATGTCACTCGTCAATGGTCGCCCGAATGGCCAGCAGTTCTCCATGTTCCGGACTTGAGCCCCTCGGTGTCGATCCCCACACTCGCTGGGGCGCCTCCGTTGCGGCAAAGGAGGTGCTTAGAGATTCGTTAGGGCGATCCAGACTGCCTGAGCAACTGGATACCGCCGTTCCAGGGCAACTCGTCTTCGAAGTCGCAGGCGGCCACAGCCTGCGCGTTCACTCCCCACAGCGCTTCGAGTGTGCGCGTGACCGTCTCCACCATGGCTGCCTCACCGTGCGGAGCCACCGGCTCCAACTCGACCTGCACGGGCCACCAGACGAAGTCGTCGGCAGGTACCGCGTCCGTCCGGGAATCCGGGTTCCGACGCACCTCCAGGTCGAGACCGCCCACAGTCATGGTGTGCCGTTCGAAGGTGCCCTCGAACGACTCGCTCAGGAGGGCCTGCGCTTCCTCGACTCCCAGGCCGATAACCAGGATCTTGCAGTACGAGTACCGACTCATGGCGCTCACGGGATCCGAACAAAAGGAGGGTTGTCGAACGGGCCGCCGCGCCGGATGACGGACAGGTCGACATCCATTCCCAGTTGGGCCTCCAACGCCTTTCTCAGGCTCCGCAGTCCTGCCTCACCTGCCTGGATCTTCCCAGTCTCCATGGCGTGCAGCATAGTCCTCTCCTTCGCGCTGTCCGGATTGGGAGTGCCGAAGCGCTCCCTGATCAACTGGTCGAAGCGATCGGAGTCGACGCGGATCGCGAAGTCTATGTCGGAGGTCGGGCGGGCAGTTCCGGCGGCGCGGCTGCCCTGCACCACGACGTCGTCGCCGAGGTGTCCCGTCCCCTCGCGCAGCATCCGGCCAGCTTCGCCAAAGTCCTCAGGAGAAACCCCTTGGGGAGGACCGGGCCGGTAGGGGCTCAGCCCCAGCGGATCCGCCCACGTGTGCGGATTGTGCACGTACGCCACCGGGTTCGGCGCCGGGGCCAGGCCCAGGGGGTCCGGGGTCAGGTAGCGGGCCGTCTGGGGGTCGTAGTGGCGGTGGAGGTTGTAGTGGAGGCCGGTTTCCGGGTCGTAGTACTGGCCGGGGAAGCGCAGCGGGGTGTACGCCGTGCTGGTCTTCGCCCACGTCGTGGTGCCCCACAGGGTGGTGCGGGTGTGCCAGGCCAACCCCCCGGACTCGTCCACCAGTTCCGTCGGCGTGCCCAGCAGGTCGGTGGCGATGGCGAAGAAGCGTTCGTCCACCGCCGCGCGGGAGTCGTCCGCCGGCAGCAGGCGTTCGGTCTGGGCCAGGGGGCGCAGGCCCTGGTGGTCCCAGGTGAGGGCGACGGGGTGGGGGAGGTCGGGGGAGGTGGTGGTCTGCTCGCACAGGCTGGTGCCGTCCCAGGTGAACCGGGTCTCCTCCACCACCCGGCCCTCCGCGTCCAGGCGCTGCTTGGCGGTGCGGCGGCCCAGCGGGTCGTAGCGGTAGTGCCAGCGGGTGCCGTCCGGGGTGGTCACCGCGGTGAGGCGGTCCTCGGCGTCCCATTCGTAGCGCCAGGTGTCCGGCTTGCGCGAGAGGCGGGTGCGTTGGCGCAGGGTGATGCGGCCCGCGGCGTCGTGTTCGTAGCGGACGCCGCCCGCGCGGGTGACGGCGGTGCCGGTGTAGGCGCGCGGGCCGGTGGCCTCCTGGCCGGGGTGGGAGGCGGGCCAGGTGGCGGTGGTGAGGTTGCCGGCGGCGTCGTAGGCGTACGTCTCCTGCCAGCCTTCGGCGGTGACCTCGGTGACCCGGCCGGCCGGGTCGAGGGCGAAGCGGGCGGGGCCGCGCAGGGTGTCGTCCAGGGCGGCCAGGGCGCCGTCGGCGCGGTAGGTGTAGGCGCGGCGGTTCAGGACGCGGTCGCCTGCGGTCAGGGAATGGGTGGCCAGGCGGCCGGCCGCGTCCCAGGCCGAGGTCAGGCGCAGGAAGTCGCCGATGGCGCGCTCGCGTTCGCGGCCGGTCGCGTCGTGGGTGAAGGCGATGCGGCGGCCGCCCGCGGTGAGTTCGGTGGTGCGGCCCGCCGCGTCGTGGGTGTAGGTGGTGACCTGGCCGGTGGGGGTGGTGCGGCGGGTGCGGCGGCCCGCGGCGTCGTACGCGTACGTGGTGGCCCGGCCGTCGGCCAGTTCGGTCTTCAGGCGGCCCACGCGGTCGTACTGGCGGACCAGTTCGCCGTCCGGTCCCTCGGCCCGCAGCAGGCGGCCCTCCGGGTCGTACGCGTACGCCGAGACGCGGCCCGCGGCGTCCTTGCGGGTCAGGCGGCCCAGCGCGTCGTGCTCGTAGCCGATCGTCTCGCCGAGCGGGGTGGTGCGGGCGGTGAGCTGCCCGGCCGGGTCGCGTACGTACGCGGTGGTGCGGCCGTCGAAGTCGGTCTCCGAGGTCAGGCGGCCGGCCGGGTCGTAGGCGTAACTCCAGGTCAGGCCCTGCGGGTTGGTCACGCCGGTCAGGCGCAGCCCGGCGTCGTGGGTGAACTCGTGGCGGGTGCCGTCCGGGTCGGTGCGCGCGGCGAGCAGGTCGAAGTGGGTGTACTCGAAGCGGGTGGTGTGGCCGGCGGCGTCGGTGTGGGCCGTGCGGTTGCCCTCGCCGTCGTACGTCCACGACTCGGCCGCGCCGTCCGGGGCCGTGCGGCGGGCCAGGTCGCCGTCGGCGGTCCACTGGAGGGTGGTGGCCGCGCCCAGCGGGTCCGTGACGCGCACCGGGCGGCCGAAGGCGTCGCGGTCGTAGCGGGTCACCGCGCCGAGCGGGTCGGTCACCTCCGCGGGCAGGCCCGCCGCGTCGCAGCGCACGCGCGTGACGGCGCCCAGCGGGTCGGTGAGGGAGGTCAGGCGCCCGCGTGAGTCGTAGGCGTAGCGGGTGGTGTGGCCCGCCGGATCGGTGACCGCGGTGCGGTTGCCGCGCGCGTCGTACTCCTGCCGCCACACCGCCCCGTCCGGCCCGGTGAACGCGGTGATCCGGCCCGCCTCGTCGCGCTCCGCGCGCAGTTCGGCGCCGTCCGGGCGGGTGACGGCGGTGAGCCTGCCGTCGCCGTCGTAGCCGTAGGCGGTGGTGCGGCCGAGCGGGTCGGTGCCGCTGAGCCGGTTGCCGCGCGCGTCGTAGGTGAAGCGGGTGGTGTGGCCGAGCGGGTCGGTGGTGGCCAGCACCCGGCAGCCGTCGCCGATCAGGTGCCGGGTGGCGTGCCCGGCGGCGGTGGTCAGGGTGGTCACCCGGTGGCCGGTGGCCGGGTCCGGCGCGCCGTAGTCGAGGGTGAGCTGGAGGTGCCCGGCCTCGCCGCCCTCGGCGACGACCCGGTCCCGGTCGTCGTAGGCGTAGGCGTAGCGGCGCCCGTTGGAATCGGTCCAGGAGGTGACCCGGTGGCGGTCGTCGTAGGTGAAGGCGAGGGTGGCGCCGGACGGCTTGGTGACGGCGGTGAGGTCGCCGCCGCGGTAGCCGTACGTCATCAGGATGTGCGCGCCCGGGCCCGTGCCCAGCGTCAGCGCGGTGATCCGCCCGCCGACGGCGGTCACGGTGAGGCGGTGGCCCGCGGAGTGCACCAGGGCCAGCGGGGTGCCGTCGGCGGTCCGGTCGACGGTGATCCGGTGGCCGTTGCGGTCGGCGGTCTCGGCCAGCCACGCCTCGCCGTCGCCGCCGGGCGGCGTTCCGGCCGGGCCGCTGAAGTGCCGTACGAGGCCGGTGTCCGGGTCGGTGACCGTGTAGTCGCCGGACGGGCCGCGGGCCAGCGCGCGGCGGCAGGTGCCGGTCAGCGGCCACGTGGGCAGGCCGGGCGCCGGGTGCGGATAGGCGAGCAGCAGGCCGTCGGCGGTGACGTGCACGACGCCGGTCGCGTCGATCTCCAGCCGCTCGTCCACCGTGGACGACCAGGACGGGCCGAAGAACCGGCCCGCCGTGTAGCCGGACTCCACGCGGCGGGTGAAGACCAGCGGCAGGTCGCCGGGCAGCGCCACGTCGGTCTGCGGCAGGAACATCCGGCCCGAGGCCAGGTCCACCGGGTCGGTGCCGGTGGTGGTCCGCTCGCCGTGCGGCCGGTCGTGGGTGCCGCGCGGCGCGTCGTCCACCAGGCGGCGGGCGCGGTTCGCGTCGGCGGCCAGGTCGGCGCCCTCCTTGGCGATCCGGGCCGCCCGCGCACCGGCGCCCGCGCCGCCGGTGGCGACGGTGAGCAGCACGTCCGGGGCGAGCCGGCCCAGGCCCTCGGAGGGGTCCTTCATGAACTCGGAGACCATCCGCTGGCCTGCGCCCCACGGGTCGTTGGCCACCTGCACCAGGCCGGCCGCGGTGCTGTTGAGGTTGGTGGCGTACTCGGCGGGATGGGTGAGGTTGTACGGGTCGGTGGGGTTGATCCCGCGTACGAAGGTCAGCAGCCCGGCCGTGCCCTTGATGACGCCGCCCTGGAAGTGCTCGTACATCACGGGCAGTTCTTCGAGGCCGTCCGTGGCCTGCTCGGCGTACGAGGGCTTGGGCGGGGCGGTGTCGCGGGCCGCGCGGATGGCGGAGCGCGCGGTCTCCGCGGCGGTGTTCCGCTGCCGCCTGGCCTCGGCGAGGATCTCCTGCGCCTCGTCCATCTGCGCCTTGCCCGGGTCGGTGAAAGCCCCCGGCCTGGGCGGCAGGGAGGACGGGTCGCGCTGGTCAGCGGGTTTCGCGTTGTACGTGTCGACGGCGCTGTTGTAGGCGTCGACCTTCTTCTTGTGCGCGTCCCGCGCGTCCGCGGACGCCTGGGTGCCGGCCTTCCACGTGTCGATCGCCGTCTGCGCCTGGCCCTGCGCCCACTCCACCGTCCCGGCGAACGACTCCAGCGCGCCGGCCGCCTTCTCGAACGCGTCCGCGCCCCTGAACCACTTCGGTGGCTGGATCGACACCGACTCCCGGAACGCGTCCGCCGTCCTGCCCCGCAGCGACTCGGCGTCCAGGCCCTTCAGCCCGCCGCCGACGTCGTCGAACGCACGTTGCAAGTCACGCAGGTGGGAAGCGGCCGACCGGATCTTCCCCGGGCTGCCGTACACCAGTTTGTCCTTGTCCTCGGTCTGCCCGAGGTCCATCTCGTCCACTTCCGCGCCCATGCGGTTCGCAAGTGAACGGGAGTGCTCGCGGACCCAGTCCGCGCCCGACTCCCAGCCGACGTCCTCCAGCCGGTCCGCGGTCCAGTTCCCCGCGTCCTCGACGCGGTCGCCCAGCCACTCGGTGCCGTCCTCGATCGCGTTCTCGACGGAGTCGGGGGTGATGTCGCTGATGAAGTCCCCGAAGCCCACCGGTCAGCCGCCCCCGTTCTCGCCGTCCGGCCGCCCCTGCCCGGCCCGCTCCTCGGGGGAGGGGCCGAACGTCCGGTCCACCTGCTGGTCGAACTGCTGCTGGTCGACGCCGAGCAGGTCGTTCATGAGGCGCGCCTGGCGACCGCCGTTGCCCTCGGTCACCAGGGCCCGGCCGGTGTCCTTCCAGGTCTGTGCCATGTCCTCGCCCGACTGCCGGAACGACGCGGCGCTGTAGTCCGGGTGCACGAAGTCCGGGGTGAGCACGTCGCCCCAGCCCTGCCGGACGATCTCCTCCTCGGAGGCGTGCGGGTTGCCGACCACCGCGTTCACGGCGATCTTGAACGTGCCCTGGCGGTACTGGTCCTCCTCCCAGTGCCTGCCCGCCGCCAGGCCCAGCTTCGCGGCGATGGCGTTGGCGTCCTGGACCAGCGCCCGCACGCCCCACTCCCACCGCTCGCAGAAGTCCTCGAAGTCCACGGACAGGCCGTGGTGCCCGGCCTCCATGCCGGTCATGGCCAGGTCGGACAGGCCCTTGCCGAGCACGGCGCCGGTGCCGCCGCCGACGTCCCGCAGCTCGGCCACGGCCGCCCGCAGGCCGCGGGTGATCTGCTGCACGCTGTGCGGGTCGACCTTCAGGTCCTTGCCGTCGCCCATGTCAGGCCCGCCCCCCTCCGGCCGCGCCCTGTGTGCCGCCCGTGCCGGTCGCGTCGCCCGTGCTGGTCGCACCGCCTGTGCCGGTCGCACCGCCTGTGCCGGTCGCACCGCCTGTGCTGGTCGCACCGCCTGTGCTGGTCGCGTCGCCCACCCAGCACCTCCCCCATCCGGCTGTCGGCCGCCCGCTGTTCACCGTCCGCTCGCGTCGTCAGGCACCGTAGGACACCACGCGGCCCACGGCCCAGTGGTTCCACCGGATTCCCACAAAGCGCCCCGGACCGGGCCGCATTGGATCATTGGACCACCGGGCGGCGTGCCGGTCACCGGGCGGCGTGCCGGGGCCCGGTGGCCCGGCCGCCTCCCGCACGGGCCCGGCGTGCCCCGGCCCGCCCGGCGGTGGTGGGGTCCGGGTCCACGCCGATGGGGACGGCGCCGACCGGCAGGGTACGGACCCGGGCCGGAGCCGTCCGGCGGTGGCGGCCGCGCAGGCGCAGGGTCGTGAAGGTGATCAGGGCGCCCAGGGCCACGCAGCCCGCCGCCACGTGCAGGCCGTCGCGGTAGCCGTGCAGGAAGGCGTCGGCGGGCGGGGTGCCGTCGTGCAGGCTGTCGCGGCGGCTGGTCTGGAGCACCAGGCCGACCAGGGCGATGCCGATGGCGCCGGACACCTCACGGGCCGCGCTGATCACCCCGGAGGCCATGCCGGTGGCGGCGGGCGGCACCTCGGCCATCGACCGCAGGGTGAGCGGGACGGTCAGGCCCGAGCCCGCGCCGATGACCAGCAGGCCCGGCTGAAGCGAGAGGTACGTGGCGCCGTGCCCCTGGCCCGCCACCAGCAGCAGCCCGCCCGCGACCAGCAGCAGGCCGACGGACACCACCCGGTGCGCGCCGTACGCGGCGGACAGCCGCTCGGCCAGCGGCGTGGTCGCCATCAGGGCGAGCGCCAGGGGCAGGAAGGCGAGTCCGGCCTTGCCCGGGGAGAAGCCGAGGGTGTCCTGGAGGAAGAGGGCGGTGAAGAAGAAGACGCCGTTGACGCCGACGCCCCACAGCACCTGCGCGGCCGTGCCGCCGCTGAACAGCCGGCTGCGGAACAGCCCGGCGTCCACCAGCGGGTCCCGCGCCCGCCGCTCCACCAGCACGAACGCCACTCCGGCCGGGGCGGCGAGCAGGAACCAGGCGCGCGCGGCCGGGTCGCCGAACCCGGACTCGCCCGCCCGCAGCAGCGCGTACGTCAGCGCGTACAGGGCCGTGCCGGACAGCACCACGCCCGGCAGGTCCAGCCGCACCCGCGCCCCGGCGGCCGCGCGCGCCGGCTTCTCCCGGCCCGGCAGCAGGGCGATCAGCGGCAGCGCCAGCGCGCTGAACGGCACGTTCATCAGGAACACCCAGCGCCAGCTCCAGTGCTCGGTGACCAGGCCGCCGGTCAGCGGGCCGAGCGCCAGGGCGACGGCGAGCGCGGCGGTCCACAGGCCCACGCCGAGCGGCCGTCGGTTGGCGGGCAGGTCGGCGGCCACGACCGACAGGGCGGCCGGGACCAGCAGCGCTGCGCCCACGCCCTGCGCGGTACGGGCGGCGATGAGCACGTCCGCGCTGCCGCTGAGCCCGGCGAGCACGGACGCCCCGGCGAACAGCGCGTGCCCCCAGGCCAGCAGCGCCCGCCGCCCCCACAGGTCGGCGAGACGGCCGCCGAGCAGCAGCAGCGCGCCGAAGCTGAGCACGTAGGAGACGCCGACCTGCTCCAGCTTCTGGGAGTCGAGGGAGAAGACGCGTTGCAGGGTGGGCAGGGCGACGTTGGCGACGGTGTTGTCGAGGGTGGTGATGAAGCCGGTCAGGGTGACGAGCGCGAGTGCCGCGTACAGCCGGGTGCCGCCCACCGCCCACGTCCCTTCGCCTCGCCGCCACCCGGTCCACGCCGCCGCCTGTACGGACCGCACTCGTACGGACCGCACCCGTACGGACCGCCCACGCCGCCGCCCGTACGGGCCGGCCGTACGGAGCGCCCGTGCGGACCGGCCGTGCCCCCGAGCGGCACGGCCGGTCCGCACGCCGAGCCGTCACGCGCCGGAGGGGCCGCGCGGGCGGTGCGACCGGATGGTTCGGGCCGGGCCGCACCCCGGCCCGTACCACCCGCCCCGCGCCGGGCCCGTACTCCGGCCGCGGCTCGCCGCCGACGCTAACCCGGGCGCCCCGCGGCTCCTACAGACCGGGGCGATTTCCTCGGTATCCGACAAGACCGTATTCGGACCTTGTCAGGGCGGTGAGTACGGCGCGGTGCGGAGGGCCGGGCGGCGGCGCCGGGCCGGGTCCCGCACCGCACCAGAGCCGTCACCGGCCGGCACTCTCGCGGCGTTTTCATCGATTACGGAGTAATAAAAGTATGTATATGGCGAAGGAGGTCATCTGACGGGAGCATGGTGGGGACCCCTGGAGGGCGAGGACGGCCATGAGCACCACGCGCGAGACGTCGCCGGACCCGTCGGACCCGGTGCGGGCCGACCGGTTCGGCCTGCTCGCGACCGTGGACGGCAGCCAGGGGGACCCCGAGGTGCTGCTGCCCGCGCTGCTGCACGTGACGGCCGAGCTGGGCGGGCTCGGCGGCCTCGCGCACATGCGCGCGCCGAACATCGCCGGGGACCTGCGGCTGGGAGGCAGGTGGCGGCCATGACCCGCGGACGTGACGAGGGGCGCGGACGGCGGCCCGGCACCGTACGGCCCGACCTCGTACGGGCCGACCGCCTGCGGCTGCTCGCGGCCGTGGACGTCGGCCACGGCGACTCGGCGGTGCTGCTGCACGCCCTGCTGCACGTGACGGCGGAGCTGGGCGGGTACGGCGGCATGGCGCACGTGTACGCGGGGGGCCCCGAGCACCTGCGGATGGTGACGAGCAACGGGCTGCCCTACGCGTTCACCCGCGAGTGGGCCGGCATCGCCCTCCGGGGCTCGGCGGCTCCGGTGCGAGCCGTCCGGGAGAACGCGTTCGTCTACCTGCCGGCCGCCGGGGTGCCCGAGCAGCGGTTCGGGCGGGTCCCGGAGCTCTACGAGCCGGTCCCCGTCCCGGAGGGCGCGGGAATGGCCGCGGCGCCGCTGCCCGGCCCGGACGGCAGGCTGCTGGGCGCCCTGTCGGTGCTGCTGCCCGCGTCCCGGGCGCCGAACCCAAGGCAGCGGGCGTTCTGTGCGGAGGTGGCCCGGTGGGCCGGCGGGCTGCTGCGGCTGACCCCGCTGGGCCCGGAGGGCGTGTCCCCCAACCTGCTCGGCCCGCCGGGACCGCAGGAGGAGGCCCCGCGGCCCGCGGGCCCGGTGGCCGCCCCGAACTGGGTGTGGGACGTGCGCACCGGCGAGGTGGTCCTGGACAGGTCGGTGCTGGAGGACCTGGGCGTCGACCCGGCGGCGTTCGACGGCACGATCGAGTCCTGGACGGACCTCATCCACCCCGACGACCTCCCCTGGGTGGCGGGGGAGACCGACCGGGCGATCCGGACCGCGGGGCGGCTGGACCTGGCCAACCGGCTGCGCCGGGCGGACGGCTCCTACGCGTGGGCGCAGTTCCAGGGCCAGATCGTCGTCGACGAGCACGGCGAACCGCTCCGCAGCGAGGGCCGGATGTGGAACGCCTCGAAGACCCACGAGGCGCTGGAGTCGGTGGGCCGGGCGCTGCTGCACATGAGCGACGGCCTGGTGTCGACGACCGGGGACGGGCGGGTCGTCTTCGTGAACGCGGCGGCCGAGCGCCTGCTGGACCCGGCCCGGGAGATGATCGGCCGGCCGCTGTGGGAGGTGCCCGCGCTGCGGGACGTGCCCGAGGTGGCGCAGCGGTGCCGTCCGGCCCTCGCCGGGAGGAAGCCGGTGGACTTCGAGGTGCCGGGTCCGGGCCGTGACCAGTGGTACAACCTGCGGCTCGTGCCCGTACCCGGCGGGCTGACGGCGTACGTCACCGACGTCACCGAGCGGCGCCGCCGGGAGGCCGAGCACCGAGCGGCCGAGCGGGCGGCGGCCGATCGGGCCGCCCTGGTGTCCGGGCTGACCCGGGCGCTGGCCGAGGCGGTGACGGCCCGGGACGTGGTGGACGCCGTCGCCGCCAGCGTGCTGCCGCCGTTCGGCGCCACCGGCCTGATCGTCGCGGTGCTGGAAAAGGAGCGGCTGAACGTGGTCGGCTCGGCGGGCTACCCGGACGCGTTCGTCCGGCGGGTCCACGGCACGCCGCTGGCCGACGCCATCACCCGGGACGCCCTGCGCACCCGGACACCGGAGTTCGCCGAATCGCCGGAGGAACTGGTCTCCCGGCACCCGCAGGCGGCCGAGCTGATCCCGGGCGGCAAGCAGGCGGCGGCGTTCCTGCCGCTCATCGCCTCCGGCCACATGGTCGGGGTGTGCGTGATCGCGTACGACGGCCCGCACGCCTTCACCGAGGACGAGCGGACGCTGCTGACGGCGCTGAGCGGCCTGGTGGCCCAGGCGCTGGAGCGGGCCGGACTGTACGACGCGGCCACCGGCCGGGCCCGCGACCTCCAGCGGGCCCTGCTGCCCCGGGCGCTGCCGTCCCTGCCCGCGCTGACCGCCGCCGCCCGCTACCTGCCCTCCACGCGCGGCTCGGAGGTGGGCGGCGACTGGTACGACGTCATCCCGCTGTCCGCCGACCGGGTCGCGGTGGTGATCGGGGACGTGATGGGGCACGGGATGCCGGAGGCGGCGACGATGGGCCGGCTGCGGACGGCCGTACGCACCCTGTCCGATCTGGAGCTGCCGCCGGACGAGGTGCTGGCCCGGGTGAACGACCTGGTGGGCGAGCTGGGGGAGGAGGCGTTCACCACCTGCCTGTACGGGGTGTACGACCCGACGACCCGGGTCCTGGCCTACGCCGACGCCGGGCACCTGCCGCCCGCCGTGGCCCTGCCGGACGGCTCGGTGTCCTTCCCCAGGCTGGACCCGGATCCGCCGCTGGGCGTGGCCGACCCGCCGTTCGAGACCCACGAGGTGGCCCTGCCGGACGGCAGCGTGCTGGCGCTGTACACCGACGGCCTGGTGGAGGTCCCGGGCGGCGACATCGAGGACGGCATGGGCCGCCTGACCCGCACCCTGGCCACCGCGCTGCACGGCGAGGGCGGTGACGGCGACGGGCGGGCCGTGCGGCCGGAGGAGCTGTGCGACACGGTGACGGCGGCCCTGCTGCCCGCCGACCGGCCCGCCCCGGACGACACCGCGCTGCTCGTCGTCCGTACCCGTGCCCTGCCTGCCGACGCGGTGGCCTCCTGGCCGCTGCCGGACGACCCGGTCGCCGCCTCCCAGGCGCGCAAGTACACCCGCGAGCAGCTCGCCGCCTGGCACCTGGAGGACCTGGAGACGACGACCGAGCTGATCGTGAGCGAGCTGGTGGGCAACGTGGTCCGGCACGCCCGGGGCCCGGTGGCGCTGCGCCTGCTGCGCAGCCGGACCCTGATCTGCGAGGTGTCCGACGGCTCTCTGACCACGCCGCACATCCGGCACCCGTCCGCGCTGGACGAGAGCGGCCGGGGGCTCCAGCTGGTGGCGGCCATGGCCGCCCGCTGGGGCACCCGGTACACCGCGACCGGCAAGTCCATCTGGACCGAGCAGCCGATAGCGCAGCGAGGCGACGGCCGTGGCCTCCCCGCGGAGTGAGGGCCCCGGTCGGCGCCGGGAGCCCACGCGGGCCCTGCGGCTGCGGCTGCTGGAGACGGTGGACGAGGGCCAGGGCGACGTCGAGGTGATGCTGCACGCCCTGCTGCACGTGACGGCCGAGCTGGGCGGGCTGGGCGGCATGGGGCACGTGTACGCGCGCAGGCCCGCCGGGTCCATGCGGCTGGTGGTGAGCTGCGGCCTGTCATCCGGCTTCACCCGGTCCTGGACGGCGATCTCCGACCAGGGTTCGGCGGCTCCGGCGCGGGCGCTGCGGGAGGGCGGTTACGTCTACCAGCCCGCCCTCGCCGTGCCCGAGCCGACGTACGGGGACACGCCGGTCGCCCCCGACCCCGCCGCCGTGCCGCCGGGCGCCGGGATGGCCGCGGTGGTGCTGGCCGGGCCGGACGACCCGCTGGGCACGCTGTCCGTGGTGACCCGGCCGGGCGCGGCGCCGCGCCCCGCGCAGCGGGCGTTCTTCGAGGAGGTGGCCGACTGGGCCGCCGAGCGGCTGCGGCTGGCCCCGGGCGGCCCCGGCGGCGTGTCGCCCACGCTGGTGCACCGGGAGGGCGTGGGCACGGAGCGGGCGCCGGAGCCCGCGCCGGGCTGGCGGGGCGAGTGGGACCTGCGCACCGGGGAGATGTACCTGGACCCGGAGTTCCTGGACTCCCTCGGCATCGACCCGGACGCGTTCCACGGGCACGTCCAGGACTGGGTCGACCTCATCCACCCCGACGACCTGGCCTGGGCCGTACCCGAGACCGACCGGGCCCTGCGCACCCGCGGCGTGTACGACCTGGAGGTCCGGGTGCGCCGCGCGGACGGCACGTACGCCTGGGCCCGTATCCGCAGCGAGACCGTCGTCGACGAGCACGGCGAACCGATCCGCTTCCTCGGCACCGCCTGGAACACCACCGACACGCACGAGGCCCTGGAGTCGGTGGGCCGGGCCCTGCTGCACATGAGCGACGGCTTCCTGTCCCTGAGCGGCGACGGCCGGGTCGGGTTCGTCAACGCGGCGGCCGAGAAGCTGCTGGGCCCGGCGCGGGAGATGATCGGCAGGCTGCTGTGGGACGTGCCCGCCCTGCGGGACGTGCCCGGGGTGCGGGAGCGGTGCCGCCAGGCCATGGCCCGGAACGAGCCGGAGGGCTTCGAGGTGCCGGGCCCCGGCCGCGACCAGTGGTACCACCTGCGCCTGGTGCCCGTACCCGACCGGCTGACGGTGTACGTCGCCGACGTCACCGAGCGGCGGCGCCGGGAGGCCGAGCGGCAGGCGGCGGAGCGGGCGGCCACCGAGCGGGCCGCGCTGATGTCGCGGGTGACGCGGGCGCTGGCCGAGGCGGTCACCGCCCAGGACGTGGTGGACGCCGTCGCCGCCAGCGTGCTGCCGCCGTTCGGCGCCACCGGGCTGATCGTGCAGGCGCTGGAGAGCGACCGGCTGAACGTGGTCGGCTCGGTCGGCTACTCGCGCGCGTACCTCGACCAGATCCACGGCACGCCGCTGTCGGGCGCCGTCACCCGGGACGCGCTGGCCACCCGTACCGCCGAGTTCTCCGAGTCGCCGGCGGAGTTCCGCGCCCGGCACCCGAGCCACCTGGCGAAAGCGGGCGGGAAGCAGGCCGCGACGTTCCTGCCGCTGATCGCCTCGGGCCGGCCCATCGGCGTGTGCGTGATCTCCTACGACGGGCCGCACCACTTCACCGAGGACGAGCGGACGCTGCTGACGGCGCTGAGCGGCCTGGTGGCGCAGGCGCTGGACCGGGCGAGCCTGTACGACGCGGCCACCTCCCGCGCGCAGGAGCTGCAACGCGCGCTGCTGCCGCGCGTCCTGCCGTCGCTGCCCGCGCTGACCGCCGCCGTCCGCTACCTGCCCGCGGCCCGGGGCTCGGACGTGGGCGGGGACTGGTACGACGTGATCCCGCTGTCGGCGGACCGGGTGGCGCTGGTGATCGGGGACGTGATGGGGCACGGGATGCCGGAGGCGGCGACGATGGGCCGGCTGCGGACGGCGGTGCGCACGCTGTCGGATCTGGAGCTGCCGCCGGACGAGGTGCTGGCCCGGGTGAACGACGTGGTGGCCGAGCTGGGCGAGGAGTCGTTCACCACGTGCCTGTACGGGGTGTACGACCCCACCACCTGCGTCCTGGCCTACGCCGACGCCGGGCACCTGCCCCCGGCGGTCGCCCTGCCGGACGGCACGGTGTCCTTCCCGTCCCTGGTGCCCGACCCGCCGCTGGGCGTGGCCGCGCCGCCGTTCGAGACGCACGAGGTGCGCCTGCCCGAGGGCAGCCACCTCGTCCTGTACACCGACGGCCTCGTGGAGGTGCCGGGCGGGGACATCGAGGACGGCATGGCCCGGCTGACCCGGACCCTGTCCACGGCCCTGGCCGACGGCGGCGGACCGGCACCGGACGGCAGCGGCGCGCCGGAGCGGCTGTGCGACGCGGTCATCGCCGCGCTGCTGCCCGCCGACCGCCCGGCGCCCGACGACACCGCCCTGCTCATCGCCCGTACGCGCGCCCTCGCGCCCGAGGCCATGGCGTCCTGGTCACTGCCGGAGGACCCGGTGGCCGCCTCCCAGGCGCGCAAGTACGTCCGCGAGCAGCTCACCGCCTGGGACCTTACGGAGCTGGAGATGACGACCGAGCTGA